>NZ_JARVSY010000017.1:0-114922 GCF_030208925.1 Rhodococcus sp. MEB032 | reverse complement strand
CCACAAAATGCGCCATAAATGGCCGCCAGTGGGGAGCTTACGATGGCCGTCGACAAACCTCGTGGCCGAATCCGAGGGAAGGTCCCCCCAATGCCCATCCGAACCCTAGATAGGGTTCCAACATCGCACCTTGAGGAAGTGTGGGATGAATATTGATCGGGACGCCAAGCTTTTGCGCTGCTTCGAAAATCGGCCAGCATCGACTGTCATCAAGATAGCGTTCGCCGACATGGGAATGGATGTTTACCCCTTTGAAGCCCAGGTCCGCGACGCACCGTTCGAGTTCGTTCGCTGACTCGTCACCACCGAATGGCGCCAGAGTCGCAAACCCGAGAAAGCGATCCGGGTGACGTGCAACCGCAGCACCGAGCACGTCATTTGCGTCCCGAGCCTGTTTCAACGCCAGCTCTGTCTCGAACATGTCGGTACCTGGTGCTGTCAGGGATACGACCTGGGCAGAGATGGAGTGTTGATCCATCAGCGCAATCCGGGTATCGCTGAGATCCAGCAGATGATCCTCGATCGCGGAAGGGTACGGGCATGCAACAGTCGGGGCGCTCGGCTCGGGGTAGTACTTTCGCAGATTCCCCAAGACTTCCTGGCGTGGGGGCTCCGTGCGACTGCGAAGAAGTTCTAGATAACCCTCGGTAAAATAGTGTGTCTCACAGTCGATAATTCCGCTCATTTGTTCTCCTAATTCGCAATTGACGCCGGACACTGGCGTCGCCTATCGGGCAAGAAACGTACTTCGATCGGTATCGGCCTGCTCGAAGGCCAGAGAGGCTCATACCAATTGTCAACAAGGAACTACGACAGCTGTTGTCCGAGGAACAACTGGCTGCCGGATTGAACGAGGCTAAGCGCGGAGCCGATCGAAAGAGGACGGTAGCGTGTCGGGTTCTCCGGCTTCCCCCATGAACTCTTTCGTATCTATACCCAGGTCGTCGAAAACTGCGCGGGCTGCATTTCGGCCCGGCCAACCCGACACTCCGCCGCCTGGAAAAGTGCCGGCACCGGTGAGGTAGAGACCAGGAACTGGCATCCGATACGACGACCAACCCGGCACTGGACGGTTCGCCCCTGCCTGGTCCGGCGTCAATTCTCCACCGAGAAACTCGCCCTCGACGAAGTTCAGATTCATGCGTTCGAGATCCACAGGCGAGTACACAGATCGAGCAATTTCTTCCCCGGGAGCGTAACCATTGACGGCGGCCGCATACTTCTCGACCAGCTCGTCCGCGTAGGCCTCTTTCTCGCGTGCCCAATTGTCTGGGTCTCCATTGAGCCGGTAGGGCACGACCGTCAGCAATTTCAGCGTCGCATGACCTGACGGTGCCCTGGTCGAATCTACGACGGAAGGGCACATCGCCATCATCCAGCGATCCGATCCTGACAACCTGCCTTCGGCGATCTCTTCACGCTGTGCAGCGATACCGGGTGCTGTTCCGAATCCCGCCACTGCCAATCCTGCGTCACCACGGCTCGTTCGGAAGGTAGGAACTTGCTTCAAAATGAGATGTACGACGAACACCGCCGCTCCCAACTTCCACTCACGCAGGCGTTCGAACTCAGGAGGGAGAGAGGTTTCGCCCAGCATCTCCTGAAGCCGACCGACGTAGGCGCTGGAAACTACAGCCTGTTTAGCATCGAAGCGCTCGCCGGAGGCGGTCGTGACGCCGACCGCACGGCCGTCTTCGACGACGATGCGCTCGACTCGCTGCCCGCAATGGATCGATCCTCCATGCGCTTCGATAGACGAGATCAAGGATTTCGCCAGCGCCCCTGTGCCACCAACCGCGTGTGGCCATGAAACCGTCGAAAGCATGCCAGCCCAATGCATCGGAAGAAAGCCGGTGCCGGGCGGATTAGGCGAATCATGGGCACCTGCATTCAACATCAAGGCGCGGGTTCGTTCATCTTCGAATGCATCCTGCACTGCTTGTGCAGCGCTAGGCGCAATGAAGTTCGCGAGCTTCCGTGCGACTTCCGGATCGGCTTCCAATGTCGCATCCGGCGGGGAAGCCATGCGTTTGATGAACAACGGAAGTACAGTTCCCCAGTCCTCGGTGAGTTTCACAAAGGCATCCGCGTCGTGTTGTGAGTACTGTGCGATTTCCGCAGCTGTGTCAGCGACATTTTGATATAGGGCGACGACGCTGCCATCTTCGGTGACCACACCCATAGCGGGATCGGGTGCGACGTAACGCAACCCGTGCTCCGACATCAGACCAAGCTCATCAGCCGCGATCACAGGATTGAACTGGATCAAGGGGTGCAAGCTGGACGCGAGATCATGCACATACCCGGGAAGTAGGTGTTCGTCCGAGGAAGTTCCCCCGCCCGGAGTACTGGAAGCCTCGAGGACGGTAGTCGAGAGCCCTCCTCGCGCCAAATAGGCTGCTGCCACGAGTGCATTCGGTCCTGAACCTATTACGACGACATCGGTCGTTGGTACTGTCATTTTCCGCTTTCTCCTCCGTCTACCATTTCACTCAAGAGGGCCACGGTCGGAGTCATGATTCCCGCGCGATATGCGCGCAGGTCTGCGTACTGCGGCGAGGTGAGCATACGATTGAGCGCCTCTCGATCCTGCCAGCGCTGGACGACTCCTGTAGTTGGTGGCCTACCGGATGGTTCGAATAGTCCTTCTAACGTCTCTTCGTATCGGCCTCGAATCACGATCTCGCCGCCAAAAGACTCGATGATGTCGTGGGCACGCGGTATGTACTCACGCGCCTCACCCGGATCGTCGACCGTCGCGAAACTCATCACATACAAGGTCACAGATACTTCCGTTCTCTCTGAGAAGGCATGCTTCATGCACGAATCCGATCGCACCGTGCGCGATCCTGTTCGTTCGAATCAGGTCAATACCTCTGCGCTACAGGCAATTACGACCTACTGGTGATCAGCGAACCTTGGTTAGGGGTTGCCCGAACCGAGGTTGGGACAATAGTTCCGCCAAACACACTGCTCGTCAATAGATTTCCCTGGATCACTGACAGTATTTTCGTGTGACTGAAAGCCGCAGACTGTCGAAGATTCAGCCGTCGCGCGATGCTCGTCCCGCACTTAGGCCATCCATCGATCCGAAAACGACCCAGCTCCGCAATCCGATGATTCCTAATCACGAAGCAAGACAAGATATTTAAAGTAGAAAGTGAACACGCAGCACACCACCGATAAGGAGCTATCAGCCCCGGAGGACCGCCGTCGACACAATGCCCGCGCGAGACCGCACGCCCTCACTGGCCGAGGCTAGTGCCTGTCGTCCTCATCTAACCAGTATCTCTCGGAGGGGAGGGTAAGCCAATCTCGTTCCGTAGAGATTTCATGGATCAGGTCAATGACACGTCGAAGCTTGGCAGGAGTACGTCCCTGCGATCTCCAGACAACCGAAACGCGGCCCACCGGCACGGGATCTATTATCCTCCGGACCACTATGCCGGACGGCGTAGGCGCCTCGATCGGAGCGAATGAGGGTGCACGGTAACGGAGGACTGCTGCGTTCGCCGATCCTCGGCCGTGTCCGTGCAGACGCCAACCAACAGACAGCCCGAAAGCGTCGACCACCTCATCGATCCAACTCTCCCACTCAGACGCCTCCTCCGCCGTATGCATGACCAACGGGTGAGCGGCAAGGACCGTCATTGGCACATTCTCGTAGCCGGCCAATTCGTGATCGTCAGGGACCACGATCCCGATAGACTCAAATCGCACTGTGAGAAAACTCAGGCTTGCCGGCAACGCAGTACCTCCACCCGGGACCCGACCGAAGGCCAGATCGAGCCGACCTTCGGAGATTTGGGGAAGAACCCCTGTCAGGCCTTGGCCCTGCACCACATGGAGCTCCGTGTCCGGCATCCTGCAGCTCAGTTCCTGGGCAATGATCCCAGCGGTGAGACCTTCCGTAATGACATCCACACGGAGGGGCGGTGCACTGTTGTTCAGTTCCTCCAGCAATGCTCTGGCGCCAGCTAGTAAAACTCGGCCACGCAGGACGAACAAGGAACCTGCAGCAGTGATTTCCACGTGGCGACGGTCGCGAAGGAACAGTCTCACTCCCAAGCGTCTCTCTAAGCTACTAATTTGCGCCGAGAGTGTCTGCTGCGCAATTTGCAGGCGAGCAGCTGCACGCGCGAAGTTCAATTCCTCCGCCAGGATGACGACGTAGCGAACTAGTCGCAGATCGAGATCGATGGTTGTTCCCAGATCCACAGCTACTCACAGTAGATGGCTGTCAACATCGGGTCAAGAGTGTTGGACACTGCTGTCGGGCGATCGGAGGATGGCTGTGTATCTGCAAACGGGTCGGTTGACGCGCACAACCTCCTGGCTCAGTTGTGCGACTGTCCCTGCTAGTGCCGACACATCGACGATGAGCAATTCGGTTGCGTGACAGGCCCGCACGTGCTCGGCAATTCTGATACATCGAACCACCCACACTAGATTGAGGAAGTAACGCTCAGTGGTCAACTTCGGACTAGCCAACGTCGCCCACAACGGCCAATCGGCTCTCGCGGCTGTCGTCGCCGAACACGTATATCTGCTCCCCCTGCTCCTACCTGATTCCTCTCCCGACACCTTCGACGACGCATTTCCTCACTGGGACTTGCTCATCGACGCGATATCCGCGGCGTTGGACAAACCTCGGGCGACCCCAGTGCTCGTCGGGGAGGTCGAATTCCTGCCACCGGCAACCACATCACCCGCGATCTGGTGCGCCGGCGCGAACTACAGTGATCATGTCTCGGAGATGGGAGCCTCCATTGACGACGTGAGGCCTTTTCACTTCCTCTCTCCCCCAACAGTCTTAAATTCACATCTCGGAACGGTGCATCGGCCAACAGGCTCAGCGCAAGTCGATTGGGAAATCGAACTCGCAGTGATCATCGGCCGCACGGCTCGCCGCGTTTCAGCGGATAACGCACTGTCCCACGTCGCGGGGTACGCAGTCGCCAATGACATATCTGTCCGCGACCGTGATTGGCTGCAACACCCCTTCTTCGGCGTTGACTGGACAGCCACCAAAAATGCTGACGGCTTGACACCCATTGGCCCTGTGCTGATTCCGGCAAAATTCGTCTCCGATCCCGCGAATCTGAACCTGAAGTTATCGGTAAACGGACTGCTTCGACAAGATTCCAACACCTCACGCATGATCATCGACGTTCCCACCCAGATCGCCTCACTGTCTAACCTGGTCACGTTGCGCCCGGGCGATATCATCCTTACCGGCACCCCGGCTGGCACCGCCGCGGCGCACCAGAACGCCTATCTCGGCAGCGGCGACGTGGTTCTGGCAACCATCGAAGGGCTCGGGACGCTCGAGAACAGGATCGACTGACAGAGAGTACCCCTTACGCGCTTGACATGGATTCGAAGCACTCGTTCCGTCTGATGCCAAGGTTCCGACACAAAAGGGATCCGTCCCCCGGAAGGTTTCATAGCGCACGGTCGACCCCCACGAGAACACCGGGTGCGCTGTTTGATAGACAACGATTGATTTCTCACCAGCTTGTCCGCCGAGAATCCCGTATCTCTGCCCGCCGCAAGAAATCTCACGTCCCTTCGCGTTCTGTGCTGGCTGGCTGTCGAAAAACGGTGGGGGGACATCGAGCATCACTCCGACACATCTTCACCACTGATCGCGACTATGTGCAGGAAATGTCTTCTATGTGCGCTCAACATGGCGCCTGACAACAAAAAGAACTCGACTCTGAGTCGTGACAGCAGCTGGCTGTCAATCCAACAAGGAAAATGTTGGACGGCTTCTGGCCATTCGAGTGAGATGAATCTCGTAAGCGAGAAACATCACTTCAGACGCGACGGCTCGACGGCTGGCACGCCTGGCCCTGTTTCTCGTGGTGGTACGGACTCCGCGTATAGCCAAGGCGTAGGTCCACAACAATTTTCAAAGGAGCACTAGCTATGAAACTGCGCGTAGACCGGAACCTGTGCATCGCTACAGGTATGTGTGCCGGATTCTCACCCGATGCACTTGACCTCGATGCCATGGGCCAACTCGTCCTCCTCACGGAGAACCCGCCGGCCAGCATGCGTGCCGATCTACAGCAGGCAGTATCAGCGTGCCCTGTTCAGGCACTCTCGCTGACTGAGGAATGATGACCATGGTGGAGAATCGTCTTCGCCATGTCACTGTGGTTGGCACTTCAATCGCCGGACTCACCGCAGCACAAAGCTTGCGAAGCCAAGGCTTCGAGGGGGGCATCACCCTGTTCGGAGACGAACCGATTGGTACCTACCAACGTCCCGCGCTGTCTAAACGATTCCTCACCGACGACAGCCTCGAGGTGGCTGACATTCGCATGAGGTGGGACGTACCGGACCTGATTTTTGAGCTGAACGTCCGCGCAACGCACTTCGACTTAACCCAGCGACAGTTGACCTTGTGCGATCAGGCCACCGGACGAACCTACAACCATAGTGTCGACGGTCTGATCATTGCATCAGGCGCCACAGCACGAAAACTACCGGGAGACACACCGAGTGGTGTCTATACTCTCCGCACCATGGAGGACGCGCTGAATCTGCGCCAAGATCTGAAGCACAAGCCAAGGGTCGCGATTGTTGGTGCAGGATTTGTCGGAAGCGAGGTGGCATCCTCTTGCCGTTCACTCGGGCTCGATGTCACGATGATCGAAGCCAGCTCATCACCGATGGGCCGAGTTCTTGGTGAACGGGTCGGATTAACGCTTGCAGGACTCCACAGCGACAACGGGACACGCCTAAGGCTTGGCGCCGGCGTTGCAGGGTTCACAGGCAGCGAAAGAGTGACTGGTGTGCGCCTCGCACAAGGCGAAGTCATTCCTGCCGATGTCGTCATTGTTGGAGTTGGCTCGCGGCCGGCAACCGATTGGCTGGAAGGGAGCGGGCTCCCCGTCAACGATGGAGTCCTGTGTGGACGCGACTTGTCCATCGGAAATCGGATAGTCGCAGCTGGAGATGTCGCTCGATGGCCAAGCAGCCGCGATGGCTCATATATCCGTGTTGAACACTGGGACAACGCGATACGTCAAGCTAAGATCGCTGCCGCGACACTGCTCGCTCCACCTGGCACTGCGACAAGGTTCTCCGAGACCAGCATGTTCTGGTCCGACCAGTACGACTGCAAACTCCAGCTGATCGGGCACCCGAACCCGGACGATGAAATCTCGATCGCGGAAGGAAGCCTCGAGGAAAGACGATGCGTCGTCGTTTACCGGAACGCTGGTCGGATGACTGCCGCCCTCTTGATGTCGTCTCCTCATCGACTTCGCACCTATCGAGAGGAAGTGCTGGCCGCCTATTCCGGGTCGGCAAAACACGACACCGCGCCTCGTACGGACCTCGAACCCGCTTCTCTTCATGAAGTCGTACAACCCACTTCCACTCGATTTTGACCCTGCCCGACCCCTCTGCTCGATCAACTCAATTTCAAAGGAGCAATCTACAATGCCTGGTATCACTCATCGTTCCACCCGTCCGCCACTACTGAAGACGACCTTCCTTTCACACGGCACCCTCGAATGCCGTGACCTGGTGGCCACTCGCCGCTTCTATGAGGAGGTACTAGGGCTCGAAGTCGCGCAGCAAGGTTTGAATGCGCTGATGGTGCGACTGGGAAGCAATCATTGCTACGCCGTCGTCGAAACCGCAGCCGCCGAGGAGATGTCGATGCTGAATCACAATGGCATCGACCTCAGCAGTGAAGAGGAGGTGCGGGAAGCGCACGTCGCTATCCAGGAAGTGAAGGAGGAGTATGGAATCAAGAAGATGACCAACCCCATCCGCCAGCACGGTACCTACTCTTTCTATCTTCAGGATCTCGATGGAAACTGGTGGGAGATATGCCATTTGCCCGTCGGAGGGTACGACTATCGATTCTCGGCGGATGTAGATCTTAGTGGCCGCGACGACCTCACTCCAGAGGAAATTCAATCGCGCTTCTTCCGCCCAGAAGATCACTTGGCTTCGACCACCGACTAGTAGGTTCTCGGGATCAGCCCAACAGCTGTCCGCACAACCCACACGACGGAGACTACACGCGGAGATCTCCGTCCGATGATGCAAATCTGGGAATCTTACGCAGGTCTCGTAGTCCGTCCACATGGAGCGGACTACGAGACCTGCGCTGCGGTCACGTCTTCACAAACAAAGTTATCAATTCTGTACGTGGTCTGGTAGTCGGACGGCCGTTGTCTACCGGCAAATGCGGGGATGAAAACAGAGCAATCAAACCCGACAGCTTCGACGTTGCTACTTGTCGCTGAAATCATCTGTACCGCAGCAACTTCCTGCCCATTTAACCTTGCTGAGCGTCTGCTTCTGCGAGGTTCCCCATCTCCCCCTTTGAGGTCTTCGTGCATACCCAACCGACAACACCATGGGACTACGACGTTATCGACATCGGCTTCGGCCCCTCGGGCCAGACGATGGCCGCACTGCTCGGAAGCAGGGGTTACCGGGTTGGCATCTTCGAGCGTTGGCCCACCGCATACCCACTGCCGCGCGCCGGCCACGTGGACCACGAGATCATGCGTATCCTGCAATCTATCGGTGTCACCGAGACTTTCGAGCCTCACGCCGTTCCACTTCCCAGCTACGACTGGTTCAACGGCAACGGCGAGCTACTCCTGCACATGGACTGGACTCAGCGTTCACCGTCTGGCTGGAAGTCCGATTATCTGATGTTCCAGCCAGATCTTCAAGCAGCTCTACTGGACGCCGTGCGAGAACATCCTTCAGTGGAGTTGAACTTCGGGTGGAGGGCAACTCGGGTCCGGCAGTTTGACGATCATGTCGAAGTCGAAATCGAGCACGGAACAAGCGAAGAAGGCGAATGGAAAGCAGATGGCCCCTGTCGTACCGTCACCGCAGGCTTCCTGATCGGCAGTGATGGAGCGAACTCTGTGGTCAGAGACGGTATTGGCGTAAGTTGGGTCGACCTGGGATTCGAAGAAGACTGGCTTGTTGTCGATTTCAAGCCGCACGATCCCGAAATGGAAATCGATATGCCTGGCGCCGGCCAGTACTGCGACCCCGAACGCCCGGTATCGACATTCCGTTGGCTTGGTCGATCTCACTCTCGTGTCGAGTTCATGCTCCTCCCTGGCGAGACCGCAGAACAGATGACCGCCGAGTCTCGTTGTTGGGAGCTGCTGTCCCGCTGGAAGATCACTCCGGACAACGCCACGATTATTCGACGCACTGTGTACACCTTCCAATCAAAGCTTGCGGACCAGTGGCGCCGGGACCGCGTATTGCTGATTGGCGATGCAGCCCACCTGATGCCTCCCTTTATGGGACAAGGAATGTGTTCCGGGATCAGGGATGCCGCCAACCTAGGATGGAAACTTGATCTCGTGCTGTCCGGACGCGCAGAGGCTACGCTCTTGGATAGCTACACAGAAGAACGTCGACCGCACGTGGAGACGGTCATCGAGTTGTCCATGGAGCTCGGTCGTATTGTCTGTATCTCCGATCCTGCGCTCGCCGCGGAACGCGATGAATCGTTCAGATCTGGTCGAGCCCCTACACTTCCAGAGTTCCCCTCATTGACCGAAGGTTTCTTGCACCGCGCAATCGACGGTCAGCCGACCGCCGCGGCCGGCACTCTCAGCGTCCAGCCGCGCGTCTGCTACCAGGGCCGGACCGCACTTCTCGACGACATCATCGGGTCGGGCTGGACATTAATGAGCCGCGTTCCTATTCACCGTCTTGAACTAAGCCCCTCTCACTCTTCCTTCCTCTCCGCGTTAGGTGTACGTACGCTGCACATCACGCAGGCGGAAGTGGCAGAAGCCGTGATAGACATTGATGCGGACGTGACACGGTGGCTCGACGGACTGGACTCCGACGTCGTACTCGTCCGCCCTGACTTTTACGTATACGGGATCGCATGGCGTTCGGACGCCGGAGCGCTCGTCGAATCTCTGCGGCAACAACTGGAACCGCATTTGATCAAGACATCGGTATGAGCTGCAGGCACAATAGCCCAGCCGCGCAGGTACGTGCCGACGACGTTCTATCTCCTTCGGCGTCAGAATGGCTCTCGGAAGACCGGTGAGGGGTCAGTTCCGAGGGCTGTTCCGGCGATTGATCCTATCCTGCCAGTGAAGTTGGATACCGTTGCGAAATAACGTCCTTGGAGCTGTGGGTCGTGGGAGCGGTTGAGGACGATACATCGCTGATCAATCCGGAGTTCTAGCCTCGGACGGCGCCTGGGTCGCGGAACTGACCGGACTCGTTCACGCGTCGGGCTGGCCTGCAGGAATGCGGCTCATCGTCCGCAAAGAGCGACCTCATCCCGGCGCTTAACTGCGGTTGACCGACCGAAACGGTCTCCGACTGACCACGTTGGTGACCAACACAATGGTCGGAAGCCTACAAACCTTGGAGTTACGGCACTGGCAGGTCCCCGATAGTCGGGCCACCGAGCTTTAGAGCCGCGATTTGATTGGTTTCCGTCGATCTCGCACCCCGTCCACGGGTTGGTGGGTGTGGGTGCATTGGGCAGCGTACTCGGCCGGCGTGAGGTAGCCCAGCGACGAGTGGCGGTGCCGATGATTGTGGTCGTCCTTGAAATCCTCGATCACCACGCGTGCTTCGAGCAGGCTCGTCCAGTGGTTGCGGTTCAGGCACTCCTTCCGAAGGCGGTTGTTGAAGGATTCGATGTGCCCGTTGTTCCAGGGAGCTCCCGGCGGGATGTACGAGATCCCAACTCGGTTCGCGCAGAACTGTTGTAGCGCAACAGAAATGAATTCTGGGCCGTTGTCCATCCGCAATACCAGCGGCGGCCCGCCCTACAGTGCGAACGTCTTGCCTAGCTCCTCTACCAACCGCTGCGCGGGGATCGAACGCTCCACGATGTTCATCAGCGACAGGCGCGTGTGCTCATCGATCATCGATGCAATCTTGACGGATTTGCCGTCGACGGTGGGATCGAACTGGAAGTCCATAGCCCACACCACGTTCGGTGCGTCGGCTTCGGTCTGTGGGCATGAGCTGACCCCGCCTCGTTTGCGTGGATGGTAGATCCTCACCTGCAGACCTTCCTCTTTCCACAATCGGTGCACTTTCTTCTTGTTCACCGCGATCGCCTGATCGTGTCGCAGATGCGCCCAGGCACGACGGAAGCCATGCAGCGGGTGTGTTCGCGCGTAATCCCGCAGAATCGCTCTCAGGGCCGCGTCGGGGTCGGCGGGAGTCTGCGCGATCGGTGTACGGGAGTAGGTGGACCGGGCAAGCCCAACTGCTCTGCAGGCCAACCGCTTCGACACTCTCATCGTTGTGACGAGCATGTCGACGGCGCGCCGCTTGTCAGCCGGGCTCAAAATTTTCCCTTCGCCACCTCCCGCAGGGCGTCCTTCTCCAGTTCGGCGTCGGCGAGTAGTCGTTTGAGTTTGCCGTTCTGCTCCCGCAGTTCCTTGAGTTCTTTCGCTGCGTCGGTGTCCATGCCGCCGTACTGGCGGCGCCAGTTGTACAACGTCGCTGCCGACACCTCGAGCTCGGCGGCGATCTCTTCCTGCGTTTTCCCCGCCGCGGTGAGCTCGTCTGCACGGCGCAACTTGCGCACGATGTCCTCTGCCGAATTCCTCTTCCGTCCAGCCATGTTCCTCATCGTCCTATCCGCCCACGTCACGGGCAACAAGACTCTAAAACACGATGGACCCGTTCACCGGGGACATGCCAGCACCGCCGCCGGGCCCGCTGCAAAGACCGCATCCGGACGGCCAAGGACATAGGTTTGACGAACCTGCCGCTGCATGGATTTTCGCAGAATCAGATCTGGTTGGCGATCGTCGCACTCGCTTCCGAGCTGACAGCGTGGATGCAGATGTTGGCACTGACCAGCTGTGATGCGCGCAGGTGGGAGCCGAAACGATTGCGCCTACGACTGTTCTCGATCGCCGGACACATCGCCCGGCATGCCAGGAAAACACGTCTGAGACTATCGGAGCGTGCACCGTGGTCCGGTCTAATCACTTCTCGGCGTTGGACAGGCTCGAGGCATTGTCGGCGCCAACCTGAGTCATGGCGAATCTTGTTGGCAAGAATAGAAAGAACACGACCCGGAAAGTGGAATCCGGCAGTATCCCGATTGGACACGGGCCGACCCATCACGCCCGAATATCGATTCGGGACTGACAAGCCTGATCGGTGAACCGATCAGACCGACAGCGACCTCTCATGCAAGATCGAGGCTAGCAGCACAAGTTGCATGGCCGGCATTGATCCCCGCGACCTGGGGCGCCGAGACCTGCGCGGCGCGTCTGAGGAGCTGCGTACTTTCTAATCTGATCTTGAACATTCGCGAACCTCCCGGCCCGCTTGTTCGCGTCCACGTAGGCGGAGACAAGAGCCTGATAACCAACTGGCCGTAACCTCGTCGAGGCCCTCTTCAGCGGCGAACAAAGGTGAGTGATTCCGCCGGTCGACCGGCGCCCAGCAGATTGCGTCAGCAGAACCCTCAAGTCCTTCAAACGGTCAGGCTGTCTTCGATGTCGGTGCATCGCGTCAGTCGGCGCACGAATTCTCGCTATAGCATCGAGTCAGAACCTGCCGGCTCTCCGAAATTCGTCGCGATACGCTCGCACAAGATCGGGAATCTTCGCCAAAGCATTTACCGCGCAGTAGATGTCGTGATCTGGCAAGACGAGTATCGCCGCCGCTTCATGCTTCGCGAACCAACTCACCCATTGCGATTCGAAATCGATCAGATCTGGGGCGCCGAAATCCCCGACCGTGACCACCTCAATGTCTGTTTTGTCCAGAAGACTCTCATAGAGAGAATCACGGTCATACACTGAGCGATAGCTGGCGTGAATCAACAAGATGGTTCCAGGACCGGTGGCCTGGCGGAATGATTTCACCACACCGTTGTGCCGAACGGCGAAACGGGGAGATCGGGTCCCTCGCAATGTATTGACGACTTTAGAGTCTTCGTCATCGTTCAGGGCCAGCAGTATTCGTTGCACTTTGCACATCGTGTTGTCAGTCATGAAGTATGACTCTCAGTGGACCTGAACCCGCCGCTAATCACGACGACGATTGTTTTCATCACGGCAGAATCCGAGGAACTGAAATAGGCAAGAAGTAGTGAACATTTCCCCGCCGGAGTCACGGTCGCCCAAACTTTGTGGACGCCTTGCCTTTCAGCCCGAGGAGGTTACGTACTTCGTCCGGGGTAGCTAACTGCAGACCTAGATTTTGCATGATGGAGACTGCAAGATCAACCTGTGCTGCATTATTGGGGGCCATTTCCCCCTTACCTATGAAGAGATTGTCCTCCAAACCTACGCGGACATTCCCTCCCAACAGCATCGATTGAGTAACGACTGGGATTTGATTTTTTCCTGCCCCGAACGCCGACAAATAGTAGTCATCACCGAACAGTCGATCCGCCGTCCGGACCAGGTAGAGCAAGTTATCCAGGTCCGGACCGATACCACCGAGGACTCCGAGCACGGTTTGCACGAAGAAAGGAGGTTCCACTAATCCCCTGTCGGCAAAATAGGCGAGAGTGTACAGGTGTCCGACATCGTAGCATTCGAATTCAAATTTTGTCCCGGCTTCTTTTCCTAACATTTGCAATGTGGATTCTATTTGCCGGAAAGTATTCGAGAATATAGTATCTTCACTTTGGAGTAGATATTCACGTTCCCACGGATACTGCCAGTCGAAGTCCCGCTTTGCCGCGCCGGAGTATACGAAATTCATCGAACCGAGGTTCAGTGAGGCGAGTTCAGGCTGAAAGTGTTTAGCTGCCGCCAACCGATCGTCGACGGACATTCGAGTGCTGCCGCCGGTAGTAATATTCAGTATTGCGTCTGTCTTCTCATGTAATTCTGTAACGAACGGCTTATAGGTTTCTGGGCGCGGATCTGGCCGTCCGTCCGCTGGATCGCGTGCATGTAGGTGGAGAATGGCAGCGCCAGATTCAACTGCGCCGATGCCCTGTTCGATCATCTCTTGGGCCGTCACCGGCAGTCCGGCGCTCATGCTGGGGGTATGAATTCCGCCTGTGAGTGCGCAGCTGACAATGACCCTAGGAGAATGTCTCACTATCAAATCTTCCTGTACTCGTCGACAAAATTGTTCGACATATGTTGTCGAATATTGATCGCACTACTAGTGCAAATTTCGGTACACAATAGAAGAGCAGAATTTTCGCAATGTGATTCCATTGCCGAGATCTTCACAGCAACCAGTTCAAACCGGATCCGAATCGGGCCGTGCAGTTGATTTATCCGAATTTCATTCAACCGCTAGGTAGCCTACTCGCAGTTCAAGCCCCTACTGGATGGATGAATCGTTACCGCACCAGCGAAACCGCACAAAGCGCGGCAATCGAGACAATTCGTACCGATTCGTTCACACGGAGTGTGAGCCGGACATCAACCCAGCGAGGTCTTCGGGGTTGAGGAAAGAGGGAGGTGGCTTTGGCCCCCAGCTAAACAATGCGTAGGCCTCCTCCCACACCCGCGGGTGCCAGAGTGCATCTTCCACCACGCAGTCCATATCGGAGTAGTACTCTGTGAAGTTGCCTGCGGGGTCCTTCAAATACCAGAAGAAATTCGATCCGATGTGATGTCTACCCAGCCCCCAGATGTGCCGCTCGGGATTTTCTGAAAGCATATGAGTAGCACCGCGGCCGATCTCATCTATGTCGTCGACCTGCCACGATGTGTGGTGAACAAAATTCACCGGAGCCGCACTCACGAGGATGTTGTGATGATCTGTTGAGCAGCGCATGAATGCAGCTTCATTCCGAATTTCATCGCTCACTTTTAGCCCGATCCCTTCGGTGAAGAATCGTTGACTGACCGCCTGATCGATCGAACCGATGACTACGTGCCCAAGTTTGCGTGGCCGTACCGGCCCAACCCTCTCGATCCCCTCCGCTCGCCGATTCAAACGTGCCGGCGAGCCGACCGTGTTGTACCCGGGGGCCGGGATATCGGGCTGAATGATTCTGTCCGATACTTCCACCTTGACTCGTACACCAGTGACAGGCTCGGTTGCCTCAATCGCATTCGTACTGCTGTATGACGAAACTTCGATTCGCTCAAGCTGTTTCGCGATGCGTCCGAGGTCGTCCTCGTCGTCGGCGCCGATTGCCACGGAAACGAGTCGTCGTCTGTCGCTATGAACCAACCGAAGCTGGTTGCCACCATCACGCGTGGAGAACCATCCATCTCCGCTCGGGGTGAGACCAAAATCCTCGTAGTAGTCCGTTGCCATCGCAACATCAGGCACGCCGAGCGTGACTGATTGAATCCTGTGCAGACCCATCATTACCTCCTATAGACCTTCTGCGGACACGAAGGTTTGGGATATTTCTCCGATGCCTTCGACGTAAGTTGTGAGCATGTCTCCTGGCTTGAGGAAGCGCGGTGGAGTCATTACCGTTCCTACACCGGCGGGAGTACCTGTGAAGATGACATCACCAGGCAGCAATTCGACCACCGCCGAGAGTTTCGAGAGCAGCGTCGCGACGGGGAACACAAGTTGTGAAGTCCGTGATTTCTGGACATCTTCACCGTTTAGAGAGCATCCAATTGCGAGGTCGTCGGGGTTCGGAAGCTCGTCGGGTGTGACTAGGTACGGACCGACCGGACTGAACCCGGCGTGCGACTTGGCGAGGCTGAACTGTGGCAGGGCACCAATTTTCTGAAGGCGTCTTTCCGAGAGGTCCTGTCCAACAGCCAGTCCTGCAACGTGGTCCCATGCCCTCTCTGTTGAGATATTCCGTCCCCCAACGCCGATGACCACAACTAGTTCAGCTTCCCAGTCCACGTTGCCGTCAGGAAGAACGACCACGCCGAGTGGATCCGCCAGTGAGGTCTGAAACTTCGTGAAAACCGCGGGTTCTGAAGGCGGCACGACTCCTGCCTCTCGTGCATGGTCCGCATAGTTCAGTCCGATCGCGAAGATCTGACGTGCACCAGATACAGGACACTCGAGCATCGAGCTGTCGAAAACCGATCCTACACAATCAGTTTCACTCGCCCACGCGTTCAGTTCATCCCAGTGCGCATACAGCGAAGCGATATCCGAAGGAAACCGTCCACCGGTTGCCGTTGCGATGTCGACGTATTCATCTGCGCGGATAATCATCGCAGCTCGGCCGTTGATTTGTGCAATGCGCATGCTCACTCCTCGTGCAGGGGTCGGGTCCCGGGTCCGTCACATCCTGCTCGACCAACATTCGAGATGTCAACTATCTTTCGAAAGTATTTGGATATTGTGATTTCTGGTCATAACCTGTCCTGATGCCAACCAGGGATTCCTCGCGCACCCGCTCCCAGCTCGTCTACGAACAGATGAAGGCAGATATCTTCGCCGCTCGTCTCGCGCCGGGAGAGCGCCTGAAGTTTCCAGATATTTGCGAGCGCTACAAAACAAGCGTCGGCGCAGCGAGGGAGGCACTCATGCACCTCAAACTCGAGCGCCTCGTTGCATCCCAGCCCAACCAGGGCGGGCAAGGGTATGCCGTGGTCGAGCTCTCTGCAGACGTACTGACAGATCTTACGTCTGCTCGCATGGAGGTCGAATCGACAGTCTTGAGCCAATCGGTAACCCACGGGTCGCCAGAGTGGGAAGCGGAGGTCGTCGGTAGTCATCATCTACTGAGTCGTCTGCCGGTACCTCGTGCAGGCGCGAGCGATAACGACGTTGCCCAGTGGACGGATCGACATGAAACATTTCATCGGACGCTGCTCGCCGGGTGCCCGTCGAAGCGGCTTCTCGACATTGCGCTCAGCTTGCGCCAAGAAGCCGAGTTGTACCGACGCTGGTCAGTACCCATGACTCACGATGAACGCGACGTTCAGGCAGAGCATCGAGAGATTGTGGATGCAGCCTTGGCGAGAGATGCCGACATGGCAAGTGCGCTGCTGCGAAGACATCTAGCGACTACGAAAGAACATCTGCTTTCCAGTCGTATTCATGGCGCGGTTCTCGCAGCCAGCCTCTTGGACCCTCAGCGTCCCGCCAACTGAACAACGAAACGAAGACGCCAGTGCACCGTGTCACAAATCGTTATCACACCTGGCCAGGCAAGAGTCTGCAAGGTATTTATCGATCATTCTGCCGCTCTATCTGTTTCGTCTTCCCCTGCTGTGGCACGCGATCGGACATTGCTCATTGAAGTCGAAGTCGTTCCTCACTGACTTCCATGAGTGCCTTGAATGCGTCGAAGTACGCCGGCATCGCGGTCTCAGCACGCGCCGGTTCGTAACTGGTGGTGCGTTCCAACGCATGGATGGAGTGTGTGACGAGCTTCTGCAATTCGCTTACGGCGTCGCCATATGCCTCTACCTTGTCCGATACCCGGGAGTCGATCACCGTTACACGTGCGTTGAAAAGTGCTTGGTAGAAAGCGTTTCGAGGGCCGTGGATGAGGCCGAGAGTTTCCTGCGTTGCGGCAGTGAATTCGATCCATTCGGGCGAATGGTTCTCCGCGGTGACGGACCGTTCAACGTCCGGGCTTAGTAGGTGTACCTTTTCGGCGAAGTCAGTACCGGCTGTAATCAGCTCGGCAATTGCTCGTCGCTGAGTCTCTCGTCGTCTTTCTTCCTTCTCGAACTCGAAACGCCCGCGCGAGAGATTGTGTTGGATCAGTGCGCCCGCGAACGTGGCAAAGATGCCTAACCCCGCTCCGATGAGCGCAGCGGCGATTTCTGCGGACATAGCTGTCTCCCTCTGCGTTTCGGCATAGCACTACTCAGATTGATTCCCGGTGAACTATCGCCTACCTGCGAGGCACGGTCTCAGTATGCGTGATCGGATCTCGTTCGCCGAACGATTCCTCAGCGGAATACACCCGCGAATCGGACGACCCTGTTCGTACGGCACCGTGCGACACCCCGAGCGTGCCAGCAGCGAACGGCACCTTTCCTCGCCTAGTTCGTTCGCGCCGTCAGGATGCCGGCACAGGATTGGCCAGCTTCGCAGGAAACGGGCACTTGCCGGGTGCGTCCGCGGTGGATTCGATGATTGCGGTGTGAGCGTCCTCGTCGACGCTGACGATCGTGAACACCGAGACGCCTTCGGTCCCGATTCTCACTTGGTCGCCTTGCTGCACGAAATTCTCCTCTGTCGAGATGCCGATGACTTCTATCTTCTCAGCTGCTCGCCAACGAATTTTTCGTCTGTTTCATTCCACGACGTCGAGGTGAAGGGGTTCCCGATATTCGCCGGTATCGCGGCGAATCGGGGTCGACAGGTAGTCCGCGAATTGGGCGTTATGCATCGCTCGCGATGTCGGGTGCCGTGGAGGAACCCCAGCGCGTGTGAGCGCTCAGCTGATACGGGGTTGCTTCCATCCGCTGCGCTGATTCAGTTTTCCGCCGCAGCCCAGAACGCGAGTTCGGGGTTACCACCGACGTATCCTGCGGGGATCGATTCGATCGTCCTGGGGGTCAGTGCGCTGATTCCGTTCTCTGCCGCAGTCCAGAGCGCGAGGCCGGGGTCACCACCGACACAGCCTCCAGCAATCGCCCCGATCGACATGGGTATCCCCGAGCCCTCCACAAGGGTCGTGGGCCAGAAATCTTCGATCACTGCACGCCTGGCGGGGAGAGGGATCTCCGACGACGGGCGCCGGTCGTGACCGCCCCCGATTTCCACCCGGATCAGCCTCGGAGCCTGTCGGCGACGCCACCACCGTTCGGCCGGATCGTTGAATCCGCGGATCCAGTGCCGACCTTCAGAATCAGTGATCGGCGTTCCCTCCGGGATAGCGCGCAACTGCGCCGCATTGTCGTAGACGCGTCCCCGGTTGAGCGCTGCGTCGAATTCATTTTCATCACTTGTCATCATCAAACCCCCTGTTAGCCATGACTTTTCACTACACCTGTAGCACTTCTTGTCTCGCTCATGCGTCGTCACTCGCGGCTCCGTCTTGCCCGTACTGCATCGACGGACCCCATATGGGACATAGGGGCTATACCGTCGGCCATGTCCTTTCCCCCTTGAATGCCGCGACGGTCGACGCGATTACCCCGTAGTGAACGACAGTGTCGAACGTCGTCGGAGAACCCATCGCGCCCGCCGAGCCCTCGGAGTGCTGCGAGAATCTTCCGCACCGACCAAAAGGTTGACCGCAAGTGTGCGTCCTTCGCGGGCAATGAATGCGAAAACCTCGCTGCTCGCTGGTGCCGGTTCGGTCTGAGGGGTGATCTGGATTTC
Source organism: Rhodococcus sp. MEB032 (assembly GCF_030208925.1). NCBI lineage: Bacteria > Bacillati > Actinomycetota > Actinomycetes > Mycobacteriales > Nocardiaceae > Rhodococcus > Rhodococcus sp. MEB032. Next base: position 95,725 of record NZ_JARVSY010000017.1, on the reverse strand, counting down.
GTCGAGTGCCACGTGCTGCAAGGTTCTTCTCCGTTTCGTGTGGGCATGTCAGAACAGGTGGGTGGCGCGGTAGTCGTTGGTTCCAGGACATTCCTCGACGGCCGCGGCGGTGAATTCGGTGATCGGGGGTCGCCAACGCGGCTGCTCGGCTTTGCTGATGTGGCACCACATCGTGGTCTCTCGGAGGTCGAGGTCCTCGTCGCCTTCGCGTGCGATGAACGAGTCCGGGGATTGGTGGGTCAGCGCGGCCAGGGCGAGGAGCTGCTCGAACGAGGGGTAGCGGGTGCCGGCCTCCCATTCGTCGACTGCCGGCTCCTGTGCCCCGCATGCAATGTCGACGTCGGGGCCGTACAGCTCGGCGGCGTCGAGTGCGCGGGTGATCCGGTACGGGGCCAGCGCGCCGGTGCCCCACTGTTCGTAGGCCCGGTCATGGGCGGCTCGGCGCTGCGCCGCGACGGCAGCCCACTCGGCTCGTTTCCGCAGACGCGCTGCTGCCCGGTCCCCGGCTGCGCGGAATCTGGAGCGTGCGGGCATGGTGTGCTCGTCGGTCACAGCGTCTGCGGTTTCCCGTCGGCGCGACCTTCGTCCTCGTGCGCGTGGCCGGCAGGGGTTCGGAACACGTCTTCCCCGCGAAGTGTGAGAACGGTGATGAGAGCTTCTCGCGGTGTGCAGTCGGGACGCATATGACGCACCTCGATCGCTGCCAACCTTTCCCCGTCGGTGGCCTTGATCTGCGAAATCAGATCCCGCTCGGCATCGGTGAGCTCGAGGACCCCGGAAGGCTTGCGCTGGGCGAGATAGCTACCGATTCGACCTGCCCATCCCCGACGAATCACTCGGCCTTGCGCGATGCGACGAGGACGCGCGGTCAACTCGCCGCCGCAGTTCGGGCACTCGTTGTCCATCGCCGCTGAGCAGTCGACGCAGAAGGTGCATTCGTAGCTGCATATTGTTGCGGCGGAGGCGTTGTCGAGGGAGGTGCGGCACCTCTCGCAGATTGTTTTCATCGCCAACATCGCCGCTCCTGGAGTCGTCTCGCCTTCCGGCGCAGTGCATCTGTCAGCGTCAGAGAACCACACCTGCCCGGATTCGACCTACACCGGTCACACACCCCTCTCCCGGCCACTTTCACGCGTCCGTGAGGCCCGTCCGGCGCGATGTTGCGGCACGATGAAGTGTACGGTCGATCGGCGATTCGGAGGAAGTAATGAGCAAGGATTTTTACACTGCGTCGGAGCTGGCGGATCTGGGTTATGTGTCCGAGCGTCTGACGTCGGTGTTCGGTGAACCCGATTCCGTCGACGGGGAATTCCGTTGGGATGCCGACACCTTGTCGCCGTCGAGCGGAACGTACTCGCTCCTGCTGCCCGGATCATGTTCGATGCCTTCGCTCCGGAGTGGAACACACGAGTCCAGATGAACGGATCGAACCTCGCTCTCGGGTGGCCGCAGATGGAGCAGATGCTCGCCCGGGTGACGATGCGGGAATCCTGACCTCTCGTCCACACGCCGTCTGGAAGGACTCGTGCATGAAGACCTATCGCGACTTCGAGTGGCTCTTCCGCGACTATCCGTGGACCGAGAACGGGCTGCACGTGACCTACGTGCGCGACGCAACGCCGGCAGCCGTGATCGAAGCGATGACCGTGCGTGACCTGGGGGAATTCCGCGGATTGCAAGGCATCAACGACATCGAATGGGAAGAGTATTCGGTCGTCGGCGCCGCAGCCTTGGGGAGCTGGACGATCGCGATCGCTCCGATGGCGTGGGCCGGCTCGGACGACGAACTGATGGTGCCTTTGTCGGTGGGACGTGAAGTGCTCACACACTCGCGCGACGTCGAAGCAGCATCCTCCTTCGACCTGTGGCAGGACGGAGTTCATACCGTGCAGTTCGACCCCCTCTTCGGTTCCGATGCAGGGCTGAACCCGATGCCGGAGGGGTGGCAATCGCGGATGAGGGAAGTCGGACTGGACCCCGACAGTGAAGGACCGTCACCGGACGGGAAATTCCATATCATCGAAGCGTCCTTTGCGATGGCCGCGAACTACACCGGCGTGCAGATCACCCCCGACTTCTTGTCGACGTCGACCTTCCTGGCCGGCAGTGACGACTGACCTCGATGCAGGTCAGCGCACCGGAATAACTCTCTGCCTTGGTTCGTTGTAGAGGCTGTCGGTGTTCGGTTCTTTGCCCCGGGTACCACCCCAGAAATGCCGCTTCGAGCGGCCACTTGCCGAGAGGCGCAAGACTGGCACCGACCCTGTGAAGCCGCTGGACACCTTCAGGTTCCGGCGGTTTCGTCATATCTACCGGGGCTTCAGTAACACTGTGTGCCTCCGAACTCGCACGGAGTCACCTCGGAGAGAGCTATCCGCCATTCCCACGGCAGTGGAAGCCACCAGATCCAACCACCTGCGATCATCTGAAAGCCCCCTCGAATACGTTCCTGATCCAGATCAGTGACGACCGGGGAGGTCGACTGGCGGATGTGCAATATTCGAAACGTGCAGTATTCCGCCCCGGAATGGACACCTCGATCACGGGCTAAGGCACCCGGACCAAGGATGGACTAGATTCGTCCACGCCCGGGAGGATCTATTCTTCGGCCGCGATCTACCGGTTCGCCTGGATGCAAACTCTGTTGGAGTTCGTCAACCGCTGCGCTGTCCAGATCGGCGTGAATCGTCCCTGCCGCCCAGTCCCACAGCTGGGTCGACCAGACATAATGGGGCACACCCCATTTCGGCTCCCATCCTTCGGCGCTGCGCGGGCGGCGGGAAAGCATTGCTGCACTGTTGGATGCATCGAAACCTCCGGAATCCGTTGCACGAATATCCTCCGGGGTGAAATCGATGGGCACGCGCACCCTCAACGGGACATCCGCCACGTTCTCCGTGAACCACTGCGCCTGCTGACGTTGCTTGGCTCGATGCTCGTCGCGGAGCAACTGCTGATGCTCCTCGGACGTGTAGGCCGGGCCGTCCCAAACGAACAACCTCTCATCCAACGGTTCGCCGATAACGACATCGATGAACTGTGAGCCCTCCCCAACCTCATCGACACGGTAGCCGAGCATCTGCCCGGACTCGGTATCGACCCAGATGCGGAGCGGGTACGGCTTACCGTCAGGTGGCGAGAGTTGCACAGTCCAACAATTCCGTCCAACGAACTCGGCGACCTCCACCTCCCCAACCGGTTGAGCGAAGTCGTGACCGGCCCATTCGGCCGCGCTTCGTCGTCTGAGCAGGAACTGGCTGGGACCGAGATAAATGACGCGATCAGGTGAGCCGACCCGGGGGCGATCGGAACGGCCGGTGAAGTCCCAAGCCCGAACACCATCACTGATGAAAACAGGTTCTTCGTCGATGTTCTCGACCCGTATCTTGTCGCCTTGCCGCCAGACCCGGCATCCATGACCCGGCACCACCATCATCGGAGGTTGTCCACTGTAGGCGAATCCACCGCTGAACGACTCGGGAGCACCCTCGACACGAACCTCGTGAATCGTCCCTCGGAGGGGAAGGTCCGGGGCGGTAGTCAGCGCCGTGAGGACTTCGATCCAGGCTGTCATAGCCGCAGCCTAGCGGTTACTGGTCACACCGAAGAACAGTCGATCGGCCCTCCGTCAACGGGACATGTGGGGGCGAGAACTTCCGAGTGTTTGTCGGGGTCCTGAACCGCATTTCGATCCGAGCCTCCAAAGTGTGATCGCTGCATTCAAACGAGAAAATGAGTGTTGCATCCGCTGCAACATTGATGCGCTTAGGTGTGGCGATGCCTGAACAAGCTGGTGGCGCACGGTCGATCCGATTCCTCATCGCGCCGTTTCCTGGGAAAACAAGTGGCCACAGATCGAGAGTCATGTTGCATCTGAATCGAATAATGGCACCTTGACCTCATCAGCGGTCTTGTCGTCGCGCCGCCCTCGAAAGGATGGGTGCCGCAGGCTACCGCCAGTGAACTCCCGGCACTCCACGTCGCACACCAAAAATGGCCTTGACCAGGATGCATTGCGGGTCACGGCTCTCGGCGGCTCGATGGCGAACGGGCTGATGGACTGTTCGAGTTCGACGAGCTTGGCTCGCAGTTCGCGGCGCTGTCGATCCGTCAGGCCCGTGCCAACATTTCCGACATGGACAAGCGATCCTGAGTCGTCGTGGGCCCCGAGGATCAACGAACCGACTCCGCCTGCTGCGCCACCCGAGCCAGGGACGAATCCGCACAATACGGCCTCACAATTAGCCCGCAACGGGGTCTTCAACCAACCCCGAGATCGCCTGCCGGGCTGGTAGATCGAGGAAATATTGTTGGCAACGATACCTTCCAGATGGTACTTCTTCGTGGCTTCCAACATGGTCGGTCCGTCGACGTTCAGCCAATGTGGTCGGACGTTAATGCGTGGATGTTCGAGGCTGAGGTTGGCGAGTGCTTCACGGCGCTCGAGAGCGATGCTCGACCACACCATTTCTGCCAACCCCGCCACATCACCGAGAGCGAGATACGTGAATTGCTGGAGGCAGCGTAGCAATCCCTGTACGAACCCGCCCGTCCACTGTCACTGTTCGTAATTCGCGTACACCGCCAAGATCTCCTCGTTCACACATGACCACATGCTCGGCACGTGACAACGTACGGGAGGTGTCGCCGGTGCCGAGCAGGTTGCGACGGACTGCGCCACGAGCAGGCGCAGATCGGTACTGACAGTTCCTTCGGAGCGCTCTGCCTTCGGCGGTAGTTCGAGTCGGGTGCCGGCGGGCAACGACTGGCGGCAATGTCACGAAAGGTTTCGACAGTGCCGCTCGCCGAAACGGCTCATTTCGTCGTCCACGAACTTGGCGATGTCGCCGCAATTACCCGGATCCGGACTCAGCACCAATAGTGCACCCACTGGTTGCCCACCGACTCGGAGGCCCCCGGAACTGATTGCACACCAGGTGATGAAGTTCGAACCCACCCGACTCGTTGTCTCCGGACCCGAGGTCGACCGAATTCCGCCGTGAACCGACCGAACCCTCTGCAGTAATAGCTCGCCGGTCGGCGCGATCACTACGGTCACGTCGACCGGCTCACAGTCAGAAGAGAGTTCGCGAAACCGTCTCTGCGATCAGGGCTGGCTTGGACTATCCCTCGCCCACCCGATGAACACCTTCACCAGTACATCCGTTTCGTGAAATCAGGTTTCTCTCTCGACTTGGGGTGTTGAATAGGCCCGAAGTGCAGCGGCCTGCAACGGACACGCCGCGACATGCCCGCCAACAATTCACCGCAGTTCCACATCGTTAGTTCCACATCGTGTGGACCAACAACCTGCCGGCCCTGGACATGAGCTCTCTCCAGTGGATTCAGGCGAGCGCGTCGCCACCGACACGGCTGACATGGGGCGACAAGATCTGCCTGGTCGCATGGATGCACACAGCGACAACTGCCCTGTCGCGGAGCCGGTTCGGTCAAAGTTGTTGCGTTTCATCGAAATTCCAAAAACCGGGCGGTCAGTCTATCGAAGCTTTGGGGCACTCGCAAGTCGTTAGTTTCGTTACCAAAGTGATGCATGTTTCTTTTGTGGAGGATGAGGTTCTCTTTAAGACTACGAAGAGCGGCGTCCACCGCGACTTCGAGAAAAGGGGGGTATCTCGTGAGATTTTCCAACGCCTTTGCACCACCTCGCCGCAAGCGCAGACCGCGCGGGGCCCTGTCGTTCGCCACACTGTCCTTGACCGCGCTGCTTTGCGCGACAGGTGCGGGTACAGCCCTGGCCCAGCCGGCACCGAACCAGCCTTCCATCACACCCACATCGGCGCCGACCAGCACTGTGAACCTCTCCCCCGAGGATGACACGCCAAAGCTATGCGCACCGACCACCGGCCGCTCGACATCCCCGACCACCGTCCCGACGACGACGTCGACGACCACATCACCTCCCTGCGCCGAGACGACTACCAAGACGGCCACGAGCGAACCCTCGACTACTCCCACCGGCGTGACTGCACCACAAACGGGAGACATATCGTCAGAAGCCCCGACTTCACCCCCACCGGGTGCCAAGATCCCCTACAGCGGCCTTCCTACCGAAAACCCCAACAGCACAATAATTCCCGATCAGATGCGCTCCGACCGAGAGGAATGGCCGGAACCGTTCACCAAAGAGGATGCCGATCGAGCCGAGGTGCGCGAGTTCGAACTCCAGCAACGACAAAGTGCCGCGGCACGAGGGCCTGCACCGGGGCCGGATTGCCAGCAGTACTGGCCATCGGACAAGTGGGTCTGCGGCGCGATTCGAGACAAGTACAACGCGTTAGGCGCCCAGTTCAGCTTCCTGCTGTGGCCGACCTCAGACGAATTGGTCAACCCAGACGGATTCGGGCGTCGCCAGACATTTCAGAACGGACCGATCTACTGGTCCGCTGCATCCGGCGCCCACCCAGTGGCCAATCACTTCTTCGCCGCCTGGCAACGCAACGGATGGGAAGCTGGACCGCTGAAGTATCCCACCACCGACGAAATCGTGAACCCCGATGGAATCGGCCGCAGGCAGGAATTCCAAGGCGGAACCGTCTACTGGAGACTGAATGAGGCGTACTTCGTCGGCGGTGCAATTCGAGACAAATGGAACGGCCTCGGAGCTGAGGGCGACGACGGTTTACTCGGCTACCCGACCTCAGATGAAACAATCCTGCCCGACGGGCAGGGCCGCATGAATCACTTCGAGCGAGGCGTCGTCTACTGGCACCCGACCACCGGTGCCCACGAAATCGGTGGGTTGATTCAAGGTCTGTGGTCTTTGTCTGGATATGAGACAGGTCAATACGGCTATCCCAGCAGCGGGGAATACCTCAATACCGCTGGCGATGTTGTCCAGAACTTCCAAACAGGTCAGATCAACCTGACGCAGACCCTGGACAACGTCGGCTCTGCCGAGCTGGTCGGAAAACAGGTCAACCAGATACTTCTGGACGCCCTCGAACGATATGCCGCTGACAATGGTTTCGATTTGGAGGAAGTGCTTAACGGGAGCGGCTCGGGAATGGCGCAACGCTCGTCGAACGACGGCGGAATCAGCGTGCCGGCCAACTACATTTACGATCCTGACCTGGGAAGCTTGCATGATTACTGCACGAGCTCTCCTGACCAGTTCCCCTCCCCTGGGACAAATGCTGATTTCAGTGGCGGTTGTGCGAGACACGACATGTGTTACGAAGCTAACGAAGGCAATTCCGCCGCATATGTCGAGTGCAACCGTCAGTTCAAAGACGATCTCCTCACCGTATGCGACAACGTGTACTCAAGAGGATGGAGCGTCGTGACCCGCAATGCATGCAAGACCACTGCCCGGTCCTACTACGAGGTAGTCGTACTTCGCCACCCGAGCGAATGGGGAGGTCACCTCAACAACTGAGCAAAGGAAGACAGTCCGCCACTCGATCTTGAACACTTCGGCGATAGGATTTAAGTAGTGACCTCCCATACGGACAACCGCAAGCCGATCCCTGAGTTGACACTGCTCGCCGCCGGTATCGTCGCCGCTGTGATTGCAGGGAAGGCGATCGGCTCGAGTACCTGGTTCGCGGTATTCATCTTCCTCTGCATCTTCTCAGGACTGGCAGCGGTCTTTTCCACAGTTCTCTCGTCCCGCGGACTGGCCTTTCAGGTCGCTTCCACCGCATTGGGTTTGGCCGCAGTAGTTTTCGGGCTCTTGTGGTGGAACAGCCACCGCCTCGACAACGAAATCTTCTCGCCTGTCTTCATCGGCTACATCGGCGGCGGACTACTACTGTCAGGAATTCTGAACCTGACATACACACTCCGCCATCGACATTCCGAAAACAGCACGCCCTCCTGAGACGAAAGCTGACGGCACATCGGGCCGGTCCCTCCCCACTGCGACGAGGGACCGGCCCCTTTGCCGATCGAGATCAATCGCGCCCATGTCAGCGGCGCCACCCATGCAGAGATCGAGGCTGCCACCTCAGTCTCCCACACGCTCGAAAGTCAGCGCATCAGCCGCTTCCAAGTAGACCGTGTCTACGAAACGCCCACAGGCGAAGTGCATTTCACCGACGAACGGCGAGGCTTCGACAGCGAGTCGGGCTGGGTCTACTCCCCCGGCCACACCCCAGGTTGCCGTGATGGCGACCTCATTGTCGAAAATCTCGGCGGACCCCGGTGCCGCTACCACCTGGTCATGAACTACTGGGCCTGGAGGCAGGACCCGATTAAGGGCATGCGCTAGGTACGCCGTCGCCCCGGCCGATCGATCCTTCGATCGCGGTCTACCAGTTTACCCGGATGCAGGTGTTGTCGGAGTTCTTCGACCGCGGCTCTGTCCAGATTGACATGGATCGTCCCTGTTGCCCAGTCCCACTGTGGGGTCGACCAGACGTAGTGGGGCACGCCCCATTTCGGTTGCCATCCTTGCGTGCTTCCCGGGCGACGGGAGAGCATCGCTGCACCGTTCGAAGCATCGAAACCTCCGGAATCCGTGAAGCGAACATTGTCCGGGGTGAAATCGACGGGCACTCGCACCGTCAGCGCGGCGCTGCTCACGTTGCCGGTGAACCACAGCGCCTGCTCGCGTCGCGCGGCTCGATGCTCCTCTCGAAGCGACTGCTGGCGCTCCTCCTGTGTGAGGGCAGGACCGTCCCACACGAACAGTTCCTCATCCAGTGTTCCGCCGACAGCAAGGTCGACGAACTGTGAGCCTTCCCCTACCTCGTCGACGCGGTAGCCGAGCATCTGTCCGGATTCGACATCGACCCAGATCCGGAGTGGATACGGCTTGCCTTCCGGCGGTGTGGGTTGCACCGTCCAACAATCGCGTCCAGCGAACTCCATCCCCGACGGGTTGAGCGAAATCGTTCCCGGTCCATTCAGCCACGGTGCGGCCATGCAACAGGAACTGACTGGGACCTAGATAGATCACGCGGTCGGGCGAGCCGACCAGGGGCCGATCAGAGCGGCCGGTGAAATCCCACGCCCGAACCCCATCACTGACGAAAATGGGCTTTCCGTCGATGTTCTCGACGCGGATCTTGTTCCCGTGCCGCCAGACCCGGCAGCCATGACCCGGCACCACCATCATCGGAGGCTGCCCGCTGTAAGCGAACCCGCCCGTGAAAGACTCGGAAGCATCCTGCGCACATACTTCCTGAATCGTCCCACGCAGAGGAACACCGGGCCGGCCGTCAGAGCCGTCAGCACTTCGATCCACGCGGACATGGCAGCAGCCTAGCCCTCGTGGCTGCACCCTGACTGCCAGTTGGCATGCAGCTCACATCCGACATGGCGACATGGCAATGTCGGATACGTGTCGAGGTGCCAAGTCCGGACCGCCTGGCAGTTCGTCACGCCAGACCGCAGGGAACGCGTACCCGGGCCGCTGAGATGCGTTGCAGAGAGGTCGCCGAACCCAGAGGGTGCCTCGGTGGGTGACTACACCCACCCCCTGCATCGTGGTGAACATTCTGTGTTGTCGATGAAGTAGACCTCATCGGGGGTGCGATACCGGTGCGAAGGATATCGAACGGGCCGATCTCCAACTCCCCGGCAGAACAGCTCCCTGATTCTCAAGGAGGTCGAGCACGATGACCTCGAACTCTCCGCTCTTGTCGAGGAAAGACACCTGAGGCACCAACATCGCCACAGCGACCGCGGCGACGAGGTGCACGGCGCAGACGATATCCACCATGACCACCGCTGATCCAGGCCCACCGCATACGGCGTGCGAATCACCCACACCCGGCCCACCACCGCCAGAACGAGCAGCACCACAGCAGAAAGGAGGAGAGATCCACCCCCACCACAGTTCCCGAGCGGGGAAGGCCACTTCCCCTAATGCCGACACATCAACACAACCGGAACACGATGAAAGCAAGAAGCATCCGGCCAAGAGGCCTCGCCGACGCAGGCGGATCAGCCACCTACCACCCCCCAGCCGATGGCTTTTCGCATCACCCCACGGATCTGGACGTCGACAATGGGAGCGCGCGTTTCGAGATGCGATGCTCGCACAATCTCCTACCCTGAAAAACCATGAGCACCGTTCCCGTCGTCGTGACCGAACACGGCCGCAACTGCAACCACTGCGGCGTGCCCCTCACGATCACGGTGCTCGAATTCTATGCAGATCCACACCCGGCACCCGTCGCCACCAGAGAAGGATTCGTGGACTGCCCCAACGGATGCACCGGCACCATCGACCCACGAAAACCAGACGCCCACAACTCTTCCGAGTCGTAGTCGGCGGCTCCGGTAGGAGACCGAGGATCCGTCGCAGGCTGTGTGCGTTACTTCCTTGCTACGAAATCCGCGACCGCGACCGCATCGGACCGTGTTGCCACCACGGTAAGCCATTCTCGGCGTGCTCAATTCACGGATAGACGGCCATCTCGACGAGATCGCCATCCAGATTCCGACAATCGTGCGACACCATCTCACCGAGGGCACTATGCATTTCTCACCACCGGCGAACCCAGTTACACCACTGGGAAAGTCGTCGGCGTGTCAGGCGGAAACCCGCTCACCTGAATGTGCGATTCGACAAGGCGTACGACGACGACGCGTCCGAAGGCCCGCTGACCGTGCCACTACATATGTACGTGCCGTTGAATGAGGGCGCCGAACTGGGCTGCCGGCATGCGCAGTCCGGCGATTCGCCTGCCTCGATCGATCATGTCGAACAACCCCCGCAGCACCCGCGCGGCATCCCCTCTGGCTCCTCGACAGGGTTTATCAAGTCGCCAGACGATTTCTTCGCGGTGGTGATGGACCATGGCCATGAGAGAACACAGGTCTTCGATGTCTTTGGGCGCATAGCGACTATCCCATGCGAGGGCTTTGAGCACTATCGCTGCTTCCACGTCGGGAACGCATACCTCGAAGGTTTCCGACTCGCCCCTGTACAGACGCGCATGAACTGTCACGTGGCGCGGCGTCGAGCTCAGCGCCAACTCCAATCCCGGGATGGCGTCGAACCCGTACTTGTGCTCGCCGAGAATCTTGGTTTCAAGCTTCTTGCCCGAGGAGGACGGCACGAGCAGGTCCACGGCAAGAGGGTTGTCGGGATCTCCGGAAGGTGCTTCCCACCGGTTGCCGTTGACCCGCGTGTATCCGCGATCGAGGAGTCCCTTGTCGAGATCAGGTCCGCCTGCCACCTCTGTGGAGATTCCGGCGTCGGCATCGACGGTGGCGCGCTGAGTCGCTTCCACTGTGGGGTAGACATGGCTGAGGATGTGAACCATGTGTCCACCGATGACACGGTATTCATAGCCCTCGGCCGCAGCAGCCAGATCCGAGAGGGCCCGCAGCCCCAGGTCTGCAGCGTTCGATGCGGCACCGATGAAGATTTCGGTCACTACCGCTCCTTACCGATACGCAGAGCATCCCCGAGGATGGCATCTCGTAGATGCTCGGCGGCTTCCAGCGCGTCCGTTCCTTGACTCCGACTCACGTCGTGCAGCGCCAGGATCGGGTCGACAAAAGCCGGTGCGCTGCCTGCGAATACAGTGGCCGTGCGCCACACCGTCGGATCTTCGGGCACGGTTGCCACCAGTGTGTGTTCGGTGCGTGTTGCGGATGTGAATCCGGCCGGCACGAAGTCGAGCAGCTCTCGGGTGTAGACCGCTGCTGTCACCGGCAGGCGCCACGGCGCATAGTGATCAGCTGCGATGTCGCCGGTCCGCAGGCAGTCGACTCCCATGTCGGCGCTCAGGTGCTGGGCTTGGTCGATCTGTCGCGTCGGGGGATCGAGCCCGTACCAGTAGGTGGAGGCCCCTCCCGCTCCGGGATAATCGTCGAGGAAGTGTTCGAGCAAGGCGCGTCTGTCGTGGACAATCCAGCCGCTGTCGGTTCGCCGAGCATACGGGTGGCCCTTCAATGCCTTGGATACCGATTGCGGGGACGAACCGAGGTTGTCGGCCAATACGTTCAAGGCCAGGGGCTGATCCGAGAGCAGCAGGATCCGTTCGAGCGCCCACCGCAGCCAGGGACGTCGCCCGCGTCGCCGCGGGGTGGGCACGGCGTCGGGCTCGACGTCGCCGGAGCGCTCAATGCCGTCGATGGCGACGATGTGATCTTCCAGCGAAAGGAGATGAAGCGTCGATTTCGCTGCCAGTTCCCGCAGATAGGGGGTCGACCGAGGTACGACGAGCAGTAACTTTTTCTCGGGATGTTGCTCCCGTTGAATCCGGACGAGTTGCTCGACCATGCTTGGTCGCGGCGGTGAGGTGAATGCCTTCATCTGTACAGACACGGCGCGGCGGTCCGGAAGTATGACGAGTAAGTCCTCGAGGTCGCCAGATCCAATTCTCAGGTCCGCACCACGGAGCCTACTCAGCGCTTCCGTCATCAGGTCGCCCATCGAAGACATTAATCCTCCTACCATCGACTCAACTACACGTCAATCAACCTAAAACCTGCTCTGACGCCTTAAGTTGATTGACTAGCCACGATAGTCGCTTCGATTCCAGCGTTCGCACTGTTCGCCACGTTAGCTGGGCTGTCGAGCACGACGGCCTGACGCAACCGGATGCGGAAAGGACTTGCCCCGTTCAATCGGGCGAAGCCCCCAGGTTCGGGTGACACCGTAATCCTGGCCTTCGTCCTCGAAACCTCCGTCGGCACCTCTGTCTGTGGGCGCTCTCCGTGCAATGAACTCACCCCGAAAGGCATGGACCGTCGCTACCTGGAGGCAGTAGATGCGCGGGCGGCAGGGGACACTTCTTCGTTTGCGGGGTGGTTCTACCGGAGAGCCGTCGGGCTCCCCCGCAATCGATGCCGCGATGACCTTGGCGATTCGCGCGCACGTAGATTTGCTGACGGTTTCCTATCCCCGGTTTAATCGATGTTCTCCGCAAAACCGCGAAAACAAGGCACAGGAAATTCCGTCATATGTTTATTCCGCATAACCCGTTTCCCAAAAACCGGCGCTTCTCAAACGATAAATTTACGAAACCGAGCGCCTTACCGATGTTTCAAACCGGAAAATACAATATTTTACCGCCAGCCGATAATGCGCATTGCCGCCCGCCAAACCGTGAGCACGGAAGTTGCAAATCGATAACGAGCACTCGAAGAAATCAACACTAATCACAGTCGAATAATGGAATTTGACCCACAACCTAGCCTCGCTTGACTGGAAGCTTGAGCATTCCCACTGACAGAGCCGGAAGCCCCAGCCTCCCAGTCGAGTCATATATATACTCCCGAGCATAGGGATACAGCAGAAGCTGCCCGGTAGTCAGGCTGTATGCCTCAAGCTCCTCGTCCGCAGGCAGTGGGTCGCCTTCCCGCATGGACAAGGCGAATAGTCCTGCAAGCGAGAAAACAATTTCAGCGATACGATTCTCCGGATCCGCACTCGAATCTTTTTCGGATGACTCATTATCGCATTTCTCAACATCTCTTATCACTAGTCGATAATTGACGCGCACGACAAAAAAATCGTCACCGGCAGAATATTGAACTTCGGGTTCCGAATCTAGATCATAGGTCAGCGATCCGCCCGGAGACGGCATCTCGTTAAGTTCGATTTGCGCACTGAGCATACGAACATCACGGACTTCTGCGCGCGCGTTGATTCTGTATGCCTGTTCCTGGATTACAAGCGACTGTGCATCATTCATGCAGCAAGTCCGTAATTGTTTTCAATTGCAGATGCCAGCCACCTCGACGCAAGAGCGGTTTGCTTAACCTCTGCACGAGGCGCGGATGCGGACACCCCTCTGTACGCGCGTCCCCGATCAGCGACCCAATCGCAATTCGCCGGCATTGAGACCACGAATTGGATTTCAGCTTCGACAGCGCGCGCATACCGCTGTAAAGATGAGAGCTTCGGATCGCTCGACTCTGTCTCGAATCCCGACACCGTCGGTTGGCGAACGCCCATCCTGCGTGCCACCTCGGACTGTGTCAATCCGAGCGCCTTCCTCAGTTTGACCAGCTTGTCGAGGACCTCTTGCAGTCGCTCAGCGTCATCGAGTGCTGCCCGAAAAGCAGGGTTCGTTGCGGAGGCCACCTCGGTATGAAACTCGAGATCATCCGCAAGGATCGCGTGTAGTGCCTCTTCGCGAGTCGCTTCGTTCATTCGGTCTCCTTGACTCATCGAGCGTGACGTGCTCAAACCACATAGAGGTAATTTGTACAGACAGCGCTCCTACATCGGTTGCAACCTATACTAGGCTCGATGAGGGCGCCACACGAGGGCCTTGCGTGACTTCCGATGTGCTTAGCCTGCACAACACTCCGGAAAAAGAGTGATCCATCGCCGGGCGCGCAACTCGGCCCGCTCCTTATCGTGGGGGAAAGTTGCGCGCTGGCTCTTCTTGCACGCTGTCAGCACTACACGGTGCGGGCCCCAGAAAATGAAGAGGACGCAGTACGGCGTATTCATCACACGCACGCAAATCTCGTAGATGGCGCCACCGAGATGATCGATGCCCAGGAGGCGTGATTCGCCGACGAGGTGCCGGTTCATGGCGATAGTCAATTTGGCCTGAGCCACGCTCGGCAACTTGTCAAACTCCTCACGCCCCTTTGGGGGAACGCCGTAATTGTTGCGAAACCATAGCCATCTCCCCGTCGGGCGCGATTCTCCGCCTCCTTGTTCATCGCCTGAGCTCCCCATTCGCCTCCCTCCGCAGTGGTTCTGCAGTAAGGCTATACGGCCTTCTCGACACTCTCGGAGAGCGCCGTGACCAATGCCCTCGACCGAAAGTGTCCGGAGCATTGCCGGAGGCATTGTCGCCGTCGCCGGTCAGCCACCGGGATCAGATGGTGCCCATTGACCTGCGTGGCCGTCCAGGACTCACCAGCGGCGATCGGTCACCTCGGACCGTCGAGCGGGCAGGCGCGGGGTATAGGTTGCATACGATATCGGCTTCAGCCTATAATTGCTGGCAGGGTTGGTCTGAAGTTCGATACCCAGGCGACCCGGGCCGAGGCAAGGAGAAAAACATGGCGGTTTACTGGGTCAATTACGACCTCATCGAGGCCGGTCAGGACTATGCGGAGTTGATCACCTACCTCAAGTCCCACGACGGCTGGGCGAAGCCGCTGAAAAGCAGCTTCTTCGTGAGAACGTCGAAGACTGCCGAGGAGCTGTGTGAAGGGATCAAGGCCCATATCGATTCCAACGACAAAGTCGTCGTGATGCACGTCGACGGGTGCCTGTGGGCCGCCTTGGGAATCAAGAAAGAAGTCATCGACTGGATGCACAGCAGCATCTAGCCTCAATGCCCTAGATCGAGGACCGTCTCGCATCCCTCGAACGCAGACGAAGAACAAATCCCCTGCAAGATCGCGCTGAGACCGGCGGACGCGTCTCCCAGACCGGAGCTTCTCACACTCAACCAGCCGGATGGCTTTTGCCGCCGCACTCTTGAACGAAGGTACTCATGAGCCAGACCGTCGACGGCGCATTCGCCGAACTCGACCACAACCTCAATCTCGATCCGAACCAACGGCAACAGGCACAAGAGCGCCACAATACCATTCGAGACTGCCTTGCTGACGCCGGATTCGTTGCGTCGAGCTTTCTGCAAGGATCGTTCGCCCGCAAGACGATGCTCGCACCGCTGAAGGATGTCGACATCGTCGTCGTCCTCAAACCCGAACACTGGGAGAAACTTGAAGGACCGGACGGTCCTGCGACTGCAATGGCTTGGTTCCGCCGAGCCGTCGCACGGTCATGGCCTGAAGCAGAATTCGACAAGGGCGACGCCCCCTCGGGAAAGGCGCTACGAGTGACCTACCCCGATCTCGACTTCGACATCGATCTTGTTCCGGCTTTCGAACTCGACGGAGACAACGTGCTGATAGGTGACCGCGATCAGCGGCATTGGGAGCCTAGCAATACGCGCCGTCAGATACGCGCCGTCGCCAATCGCAATCAGGCTACCGGCGGACGCTTCGTTCACCAGGTCCGACAGCTCAAGGCACTGATCAAGAATCACGATGAAACGCTCGATTTCGTCAAGGGCATCGTGGTCGAATCCCTTGTCTACGGCTCGATCTCGCGCAAGGTTGCCGACAAGCGGGCAATCGTGGAGGCACTCGAACACGCAAAGGACGCCGTCAGCGGTGCGGTAATCGAACCCGCCGGAGATGACGACGTGACGGTCAAGTGGACATCTACCGAGCGTGCGGTTGCCGTCAAGACGTTCACCGACTTCGCTACTCGGGCGAGGGAGGCACATCAACTCGAAAACGACGGAGACATCGAGGCATCCATCGACGTCTGGCACAGCTTGTTCGGCGAATACTTTCCTGCGGCAGGTTCCCGAACTCCGGAGGCAGTCCTAGGCGCATGGAACACTGTCGGAAGCCGCACCAGCACCGGTCGTCCTTCCACCTTCCCCAGCGGCCGGCAACCTACTCGACCGGGACGAGCATGGGCACCCTTCTGACAGATCTGATCGCCCACCCCCAGCAGGCGATCACACAACTGACGACGACGAACGTCGGAATCACCGTAGAGAGAGCATGGGCTCCGAACATCGGCGGATATGTCCTCGATCTCGCCTTCGCCCCACCGCCGGAACTCGACAATGCCGGCTACAGCCAAGAGCGAGCTCGGATAAGCCTGCGGGAGTACGACGAACCCTTGACGTTCCCCCTCGGACCCCCGCGGAAATGGAAGCACCGATATCCCTCTCCCCTTGGAGCGGACTTCGGCCACGTCGGCGGACAACTCTGCCTATGGCTTCCCACCGACCCGCGACCGCTGAGATGGTTTCCCGAGGACGGCCTCGAAGACTATCTCGATCGTGTCCACCGTCACCTCTTCCTCGAAGAACATTGGCGCCGCTCCGATCGTTGGGCCACCGAAGACGCACCCCACGGCGCCCCGACCTCCCACGAAAACGCGAGCGCACTCCCACCCCACACCCACCCGATATCCAGCCGCACTCTGCGCCGGGCTGTCCGATCATGGCCACACATCCCAACCCCACCACCGACGAACATTTACGAAGAGAACCGATGACCGACCTACCCAATCTCATTCCGGTAATCCCCCTCGCCCTCGGATCGTCTGTTCTCGGCGGCCTCATCACCGCTGGCATCGCTGGCCTCCGTGACTCCGCAGGGAAACGCCGTGAGGGATACGCCCTTGCCACCCGCGCACTCGTCGCCAAAGCCGAGTACCCTTACCGCGTTCGGCGCCGCACCTCCGACAGCTCCGAAACCCTTTCCGCGCTAAGCCAACTCGGAAGCGATATCCAAGAACAACTCGCTGCGGCCAGGATCTGGGTCAGCATCGAGAGCCCTCGCCTCGGAAAAATCTACGTACACACCATCACCGAACTCGACACCGCCATCTTCCCTGCGACCCAGAACGCCTGGTCATTACCCCCCATCGCCTGTGGAAACCAGATGAACCTCAACGGGTGGGGACCCGGAAACCAGCATGATCACATCGCCGCATTCGAACATGCCGTCCAGTGGCGATTCGGACTACGCCGCCTCATCCCATTCACCCCCTCAACCCGCAATCACCGATCACCCTGATCCCACCCCACCATGTGAGCTCCACAACAGAGGCGACGACACGTGGAAATGCGAGAGTGCCAACCCAACTCGGCGCCATGGCCGAGAACCTTCTGACGAATTTTATGGCCTGCATCCTAATGTGGTGGCGGTCGAGAATCACATCAACGATTTCCGTTTCAACTAGGCGGTCAAGGAAGATCAACGAACAGATGCGCGTCACCGAGCACTTGGGCAAATTCGGGATAACCGGGGCAAACATCTCCGCCTCGAAAAACGACAAAGCCAAAGCCCTTCGATTCTCCACACTCGCCGCGATCGACGAAGCAGTGGGCTGCCAACCAGCCGACATCCTCGAATACCGGCCCGTGAACACAGAGCGCCCGGTAGCGCGGCATAGCGCCAGTACGGTAAGTATCGCCCCAAGGGGTGGACCAGCAGGGACAGTTCCTTCGCACCGACGAGGTTCGGACATCGTCCGGCCTGTGCTGCACGACTGAAGCGAGCTGGGTGAGGACCCCGATCGGACGGTGGGGGCTCGAACTAGAAGGACAGTACGGCGCCGCTCGACCCCGTCCTGTATCGACCACACACCGCATTCTGTAAATCGACAAACTCATCCCACCGCCCAAGTAGTTTCGCGGCCCACGGAGCGCAAACCCCGAGAACGCCCGATGTGTATCAGCTGTCGGAGTGAGTAGCCCGAAGCCCATGAGTACTGTCACCGAATCCGTTGATGTCAACGTCCCCATCCGTACCGCCTACGACCAGTGGACCCAATTCGCATCGTTCCCCCACTTCATGTCCGGAGTACGAGAAATACGACAAACCGACAACGTACACACACATTGGTCCGTCGAAATAGCCAGACAAACAAGAGAATTCGACGCCACCATCACCGAACAGCACCCCGACGAACGCATCGCCTGGAAATCCGACGCAGGAGCGAAGCATGCAGGAGTGATCACCTTCCAACGATTGGACGACACCCACACCGGGTGACAGCGCAGATGGACAACGACCCCGATGGCTTCGTCGAAAACGCCGCAGACAAACTCGGAATCCTCCCACCGCGCCAAAACCGACATGAAGAACTTCAAGGAATTCATCGAAATCCCGCGACCCGGAAACAGGCGCCTGGCGAGGAAACATCGAACGCCCCGATCGGACGCGCCCCGACGAAGCCTGAACTCCCCCGCAACCAGAACGCCGGGGGGCTGCTGCGGCAGAAGAAGACGCCGGCCACCGGAAGCGCGATCGCTCGTCGACGGCACGGTTCCCCCGGGGCGCTACGGCTTTCTGATACCCACGCGGCCATGCGGAGCGTGTCGTCGGCGATCGACGCGCGAGGGGATCCGGATCCATTTGAAGTCCAGACACATCACCACGGTCAGACCGATACCCAGCATCACGAGGAACAGAACCACGTTCACCATCGCCAACGCTCCTTCCGACATCGAATCGCATACTCACACAACACAAGACAGAATGCTCAGACGTGTGCCGGACGCATGCGTTCCGGTAGCTGCACTCAGGCAGCGGTCACGCCATGAATCGATCTGACTGCCGATACGGGCCTCCGCGACGTCATTGACGATCCGCTTGTGATTAGCTCTGCGGCCTCAATACCCGAGCCTCGCTCGCTTGCGGGTGCGATGCCCATGACCTGTCGCCACCACCGCTCACGTTCCTCGGATTCGGCCCACACGATTACATCCATCACTACCTCCTCATCGACCCTGCGTTTGTTACCCAGGTCACAGCTTTTGGAAACGTCAGACACGCGAAATTATGCGATGGAGAGAAACCGAGCTCGCTGTGTACAGCCGACAACCAATCCTCCTCGAGGCCTCCGGAAACAGGTCCGAAACCACACAACGAGTGCAGTCGAAAAGGCAGCCTGCGAACTGACTTGCAGTGCAATCCACTCGGTCCACCGTCGACGTTGATGCGGTCACTTCGCAGGCTGCACAACACTTCTCATCTCGCATGCGACAATCCGAGCAACGCGGACGGTCGGCCGTATATGCTGCCCGGGTGCTCACTCCTTGCCAGGTATGGGCACACGGCTCATCGGGCGCAGCACTCACACGCCCACCCGATGAGCCACCCACACCACCCCCCTCCGTCACACCACCCCCGTCCGCCGCATCGCGCCGAGACGGGGCCTGGCGTAGGACTGCCCGCACCCTCGGTAGCTGCAGGCGGAGTCCTGCGATCGGGATGCCGCGGCGGGTGCGTCCTGCCAGAATCAGAACCATGCCCGGCCCCGAGAGAAAACCCACCCCGATCACCATCGGCACCCGTGTCACCGTCACCACACCCCCGGCCCCCGATCAGCCGGACCAACGGGTCGAGACGGGGACCGTCGTCGACGACTACGCCGACTCCCTCCTCGCACCCGGCCAGCTCGGCCGCACCTGGGCACCGACACGCCGATGGGCCATCGCCCTCGACGACGACCGCCTCGTCTTCGCCGCCGACAACGACATCACCCCCACCTGACGTCTCCTCACCCGGATCGACCGGCGCTCTATACAGCTGCCGCGCAACGATGCCGCGACGAAAAACCATGCCGCGACGACACGAAAAGGGTGCGTGCGATGCCCGAAACCGACAACGAAAACAGCGGCGGCGCACTGGAACCGACCACCGAGACCGGTGCCCCGCACCGTGTCGGAGGGTTCCGCTACCACCGCCACGGCGACCGCTGGCAATGGTCCGACGCCGTCGCCCGCATGCACGGATACGCCCCGGGCGCCGTCACCCCCACCACCGAACCGATCCTCTCCCACAAACACCCCGACGACCGCCCCCACCTCGCCCACACCCTCGACGCCATCCGCACCGCCGGCGGACCCTTCAGCAGCAGACACCGCATCCTCGACACCACCGGCGACCACATCGCCGCCGAGATCACCCACACCCGCGACGCCTCGAACAATCCAAAGGAATGCTGATGATCATCTACAACATTCCCGCCGACCGAGCCTTCGACATCCTCGTCTGGCGATCACAAGAACCAACGTCAAACTCCGCGACCTCGCCGCAGCACTGCTCGACCGTGCCCTGGAAACTACCAACTCCCCCACAGCCTGCGCACCGACTTCGGCCACATCCTCCTCGACACCTGAACCCCACCGCACCAGCACCACGACCGTCGCCAGACCAGGGAATTCCCCGGAATGCACGACGATCATTGAGCTGGCCCCCTGGACGGTTCCCCCGGCTGCCTACTCAACCGGCGGAACCATCGAACCCGGCGATACCGACAGAATCAACAGCCAGCCGGTCAACCGAACCCTCCCACCACACCTACCCACCCAGCTGAAGAGAAACCACCACACCCCCAGCACCACAACATCATTGACCTTCGCACCGGACGCGAATGCCACCACACCCCGAGGTCC
This sequence comes from Rhodococcus sp. MEB032, assembly GCF_030208925.1. NCBI lineage: Bacteria > Bacillati > Actinomycetota > Actinomycetes > Mycobacteriales > Nocardiaceae > Rhodococcus > Rhodococcus sp. MEB032. Next base: position 74,834 of record NZ_JARVSY010000017.1, on the reverse strand, counting down.
AACACAAAGCGAGCTCACGGCTTATGCTCGGCAGTAGGATCTCGCGAGAAACTGGAGCCAGATATGAGTCCGAACAGCACCTGGCTCGACACCCGAACAACCCAACTACGGGACACGCTTCTCGGCCTGGGGCTGACGATCACCGACTCCCAGGCCCGCGTACTGCTCAACGACAAACTCGACGACCACGCCCGCCTGATGCACGTCACCCGCCGCACCGCCCAACGACACTTCACCGACGAACACCTCGCCATCTTCGCCAACTCCCTGGCAACAGCCATTTCCGACGAAGCACCCGGCGCACGACTGACCGAATTCGAACGCACCATCCCCATGCCCACCAACGCACTCGGGCTGACTATCGCCGCCCTGGCAGAAGCACTGAAAGTCGCCCACGGGAACCTCGAAGAGCACTCTCTGACCGACGGCTTGTCCCACCTGTCGACTCTGGGCATAATCGCCGCCGACGCCCGCACAAGCACCCGCGCCGGTACCGTTCCCATGCCCCGACCACTGCTGCTGCGGATCGCCCGGTTCCTCGACAACACCGCGAAAATGGTCAGGGAAGGAGCGAACCTGCCCGACGGCCTCGACGAAAACGTGAGAGCGCCCTTCGTCACCACCCTCCAACAAGACGCCGACGGACTACGCACCCTCGCGAACACCGAAGACGGTGACTCGCCGAAGCTTTGGCGTATCCCTGCGAGTAGCGAAACATCGCCGCGGCGCGAAGAAAGCAATCGACGTCATGCCGAAGTCGAGACAGTGCCGAACGCCGCAATGGAAGGCGCGCACGGGGATGCGATCCGCAGCGGACGACCTAGCTCTACGGAATCCTGACCTGACAACACATGTGAGGGAGTGACTCGTGAGGCCTATCTCCAGTTTCAGCGCCATGTTCTTGTGGGCCACCCTGATCATCGCCGTCGTGGGCGTCGCCGTGAGCCTGACCCAAGGGGCGTGGGTTCCCTCCGTCGCCTGGGCGATCGTGGCAGGCGGCGCCGCTGCGGCTCTGATGCGGGTGCAATGCCGACAGGCCGACAACATCCGCGCATTGAAGGCTGCTCGTGCGCGGCGGGAACACAGCGCCAACCGCGACAAGAACGATCACACCTGACAGATAGCGGCGACGGCGATGACTTCCTCCGTGCCCCGGCATCCGGGCGCGCCCACGGGGCGGACCAAACCCATGACTGGCGCAATCCTCCGGAATGGCTATCGGATACAGCTCAGCGTGTTGAGAGCTGGACTGTTGAAGTCAGTACTGATGTATTCAGTACTGCGCGTTCGTCATTCATCACTGACTTCGCGGTCCGTGGGGAATCGGTAGACCCGAATTCCACCCTCGCGATCGGTGTACTGAATGCTCCAGAGCGTGCGATCCACTTGCCCCAACTCGATACTCCGAACGGCTTCCTCCAAGGTCGGATACTCCGCTGTGCCCTGCGCAGCACCGTCGTAGAGAAAAGTAAAATGCATTCGGTCCTCGTCGTTCTTCCTAGACAGGTCAGGCTGTGACCGCGACCGGCCGGGGCGCAAAGGAGGACGAGCTTCGCAGTTTCGCGAGGCTTTGGGCGAGGAGCCGGGAGACATGCATCTGCGACACTCCGATCTTCTCCGCGATTTCCGCCTGAGTCAGTTCCCCGAAGAAGCGGTAGATCACGATGGTGCGCTCACGTTCGGGCAGAGCGAGGAGCGCCGGCCGCAGCGTTTCCTGATTGTCGATGCCATCGAGCGCAGCATCGAAATCTCCCAACGTATCTGCTAGTGATCGCCCGTCACCGACAGCGGCTGCATCGAGGGACGCTGCGTGATAGGAATCGCCGGCAGCAACGATCTCCGCGACCTCCGCGGGCTCGACTCCGAGCTCTTTCGCCAGCTCCGGCACCGTCGGCTCACGCCCGAGATCCTGCGTGAGCGCGGTGCGTGCTTTGTTGAGCGCAAGATAGTTTTCCTGCAACGAGCGCGGAACCCGCACATCCCATCCACGATCCCGGAAATGCTTACGCACCTCCCCCACCATCGTGGGAATCGCGAAGGCCAGAAAGTCTTTGCCCTTGGCCAGATCGAAACGGTTCACCGCACTGACCAGACCGACGCTGGCCGCTTGGACGAGATCGTCGTGCGCTTGTCCGCGGCCGCGATACCGCAAGGCGATATGGCGAGTCAGCGGTAGACATAGCTCGATGATCTGCCTGCGCAGACGCTCGCAGCGGGCATCACCCCCAGGCAAGCACGCCAACTCTTCCAGCAAGCCCGCGACCTGTGCGTATCGTGCTGCGGCCATCGCCTTCTCCTTCACAGTCGCGCTCACGGGTTGATCGCCTGCAGGACTACGCGGAATGAGGCCGCCGCGACCAGGACGAACGCCACTCCCGTCAGCGGGCCGGCAAGAACGGATCCGACTGCGCCCAAGATTCCGGCGATCACGATCACCAGGACGAGATCGAGCGTCACCCGCCGCCACCAACCTCGGGAGGCGACAGGGGTCGTGATCGGCGATCGCCGATGCGCCGAGGCCCGCCCGACCTGATATGCGGAGGTCATGGCAGTTGTCATTCACACTCCCGGGGTCCACGTGCTCACACACAGCTGTCTGATCCGATGTCGTAAATCTATACCAACCGATGCAGATAAGCGACAATTTGAGCGGCAGAGAAAGCAGAGACGAAGGTGCCGTGAGCAATCTCCCCTTGAGCTCACCTGCACATTCAGGCGTGTTTCCATTCTTACCGGGCGGGTACGTTCTTGCCGTGACTAAGTTCGGTTGCGCGAAAATCTGCAGTCTTGACCATCAGATTTGCAGCATCGGCCAGCGAAGGGATAGTGATGAGCCGTGTTAAAGTCCAGTGATATCCAGTTGGGCTGAGGGAGCAGTGCTGTGGCAGTGACAGATGCAGCGCACGTCCATGCTGCCCACGACCGCCGCGGGGTGTACGGGATTTCCGTGATGTCGGAACTGTCCGGCGTCGGCCCGCAAACATTGAGACTCTACGAGCGCCGCGGACTGCTCACCCCAGCCCGCACGGGCGGGGGAACCCGCCGCTACAGCGAAGCAGACCTGGCCACGTTGACACGTATCAGCGCGTTGATCGCCGACGGCATCAACCTGACCGCGATCGGTGTCATCCTCGACCTGGAAAACCGGAACGCGGCCCTGGCCGAACAGATCGCTCAGCTCAGTCAGCTGCCCGCAGAGAGCTCGCCTTCCAAGCGCGTCCCGGAAGCCGGGGACCCCACGTCGGCGTGAGCGATGGCGCCGAAATCCGCATCGGCAGCGATCACATGCCCCTCCGATTCGAGCTGGTCGATCGCCGCATCGAACGCGTCGATAAGCCACGGCATCTGCGCCTGCGCGAGCAGAGTTTCCATATTGTCGTCACCGGTCTGCACGATCCGCACCCACCACGAACCGCTCACATCGGGCTCGTCCCACAACCCTCGCGCAGAATTGGTGGCCAACACGTAGCGGTTGTACTCGAGGTCCACACGAATGGCGTACTGCCCGTCCACATTCACCACAGCAGCGGGTCGCTGCGACGCCGCAGCCAACGCGGTCAGCGCGTCGTCGTACTGTTCGGAGAACTTCTTCGTCAACGGCATAGCGCAGTCCTACTCATTCGAGGCCCCATGCAGACAGCACAAGGTAAAAGACAGCCCGTTGCCACAGCCATGACGAAGAACTGACATCCACCCTAACCCCACGAAGCGCACATCAGTGGGAAGCATCCCACTCGGCGATCACCTAGCGTCCCGTCGAAAGCCGGAAGAGGACCGAACCCTGTCGAACTGCATACCGATCTCGCGGCAAAGCTCCTCAACACTGACGGCGCGGTCCCCGAAAGCGATCGCACCCACTGCAGTGCCGTCGATGACAACCTCGCCGACGGCACCGACAACCGAACCGTCCGCGCGGTAAGCGATGTCCCGCCCCGCACGAACCACCTGCTCGATCACCGACGCACGGTCAAACCCTGCACCGCCGCGGTAGCGGTGGACACCGGTTTCCTCGTCCCGCACCGACACGAACCAGTCCACTCGCATCGCCCTCACATTCCTCCCTGCACACCCCTCGCCTACGTCTACCGCGTGGGAAGCGTATCCACCACCTCGGCCGCGAGCACCGCCAGCCGAATATTGCATTGCCGAGACTGTTCGACGAACACCTCGAACACACGATCCTCTGGACAGTGTCGTAAGTTCAGCGAAGCGTGTGGAGGGCCCGCCTCGGATCGGGTGCCAGCTACGCGTTCCGCCGAGGTTGCCTCACAACCGAATGACCCCAGCAGACCATCGCAACGATCGGCGGATCAACGGGGCGGACGTAACAAAACGTCGGAGACGAACGCGACTATCTCGACGACGCTAACCAGGTGCGTTGATGATCAGCTGTGCCGTGATGAGGGCATTGCCTGCAAGATGCAGTTGACATCGAAGATCGCGGCGATGCTGTTGAAGTGGGGCGATGCTGTTGCAGTGGTAGGCGAGTTCTTCGTTTCCGCCCGTTGTGGCGGTGGCGGGATGAGCGAGGTTGTCACCGCCCACGCTGCTGGAGAAGGGGATTCGGAACAACCGCGATCGGCGAGTTGATCGACGACCCCGCGAGGGAAGCCGTCGGTGCGTTCATAGCCTGTGGCGATGGCGGCGCAGCTGGTGCGACGATCTCGTCAGCCATCGAGTGTGCCATCACCCGCAGCCGGCACATGCCGCCCTAGCCACTCTCTGTCGACCAGCCCCCGGTGTACCCCGGGAACGGTCTTCGACTCACTCGGCGGAAAGTAAGGCGAATACCGTTCCTGTACGGAGCATTTCCCAACTCCCACATCGCTATTCGACTGGGTACACATATCGGCCACCAACCGTGAACCTCGGCGAGGTCACCGAAACATCGGGGAAGGCGAACCCCGGTCGGTGCGATGGTTACACGGTGAAACCTCCATCCACATCGAGGACCGCTCCCGTCACATACCGAGCTTCCTCACTCGCAAGGAAGCGCACCATTGCTGCGATCTCCTCCGGCTGACCATATCGGCCGAGTGCTGTGAAGGCGTTGATAGTCGGAGACAGCGGCCCGTCCTGGGGATTCATATCGGTATTGATCGGACCGGGATTGACCAGATTGACCGTGATACCGCGTGCGCCGAGATCGCGACTCAACCCTTTGGTGAGTCCGACGAGGGCGGTCTTGCTCATCGAGTACAGCGAGAATCCGGGAAAAACCGTGCGCCCGATCATGTTGCTGCCGATCGTGATGATTCGGCCGCCGGAGCCCATCTGCTCTGCCGCGGACTTCGCCGCCAAGAAGGGGGCGCGAACGTTCACTGCCATCGTCCGATCGAAGTCGCTGACACCGAATGCCTCGACCGGTGCTACCTCGAAGATCGCGGCGTTGTTGACCAGGACGTCCACTCGGCCGAAATGTTCAACAGTCTGCGCGACTGCGGCGGGCATGGTGTCCGGGTCCTCGGCGTCCGCTGCAATTGCAATCGCGTGTCGTCCGGCACTCTCGACGGCAGCGATGACCTCTGCGGCACCGACTGCGTGGCGTTGATACGTCAATGCGATATCGGCACCGTGAAGTGCCAGTTCCTTGGCGATCGCGGCGCCGATGCCTCGACTACCTCCGGTGACCAGAGCGACTTTTCCTTCGAGATCCATCAATGTTCCATCTTCCGTTGCGGTCGGGTAGTTCCGGTGCGTAAACGCGTCACATCGACGTCGAACATCACTCACGTTGACCGTCGGACATCGGGCCACTCATGAGACAGGTAGCGGTGTACGTTCACACGCCGTAGACGGTGGGTAACACGGATATGTGAGACCACCCAGCCAGATTCCGTCAAAGATCCACTTCTACAATCGATCTCGGAACAGGCGAGCCTGCGCTCCGACAGCGGTCTACCCTTAAAGGTGAGGACCGATGAACAATGAACACCTCTGCACTGACGGCGCCTCCGCGACGCCGGGTGCCGCTGTGCCGCCGCCGAAATTTGCGAGCGCCCTGATCAGTGAGCTCGGCCTCTCTCGCGCATCACCGAAAGAACGTGAGCGAGGTGTCGCACAATGGCTTCACAGCAACAAGCCCAGCGAGTCACTACGGGGCAGCTTGATCCGATGCGGATACGGGCATCTGCTCGATAGATAGTCAGCTCGCCCCGGTCCGCGGTAACTCTAAGGGCGCCGGAAAAGACATCCAAGGCAGACTGTGTGACGAACGCTTCGATTGGCTCGACCGGACGGTGGGTAGCCCGGACTGCATGGATCACACCCGAGCACCGTTGTTGGAGGCCCTCGCGCAGTACCGTCGATTGGATCGATACGGGTTCACCCCACCGGGCCACAGACAAGGGCGCGGCACGGACCGGCGGGTACTCGACGTTCTAGGGCGCGAACCGTTCCACGACGACGTTCTCGCTACATCCGGCCTCGACGACCGCCGATCATCGAACGGATACCTTGCAGATGCAGAACGATTGATGGCCGACGCGGTGGGCGCGGACGATGCGTTCTTCTCGACCTGCGGTAGTTCACTGTCCGTCAAGGCAGCAATGCTGGCAGTCGCAGGCAACGATCCCGGAGGGCTGCTGCTCAGTCGAGACAGTCACAAGTCGATCGTCGCCGGCCTGATCTTCGGCGGCATCACTCCCCGATGGATCACGCCGCAATGGGATGCTACGCACCATATTTCGCATCCCCCTTCCCCCTCTCAAGTGCGTGCCGCGTGGGAGAAGAACCCGGACGCGGCGGGGGCGCTGATCGTCAGCCCGAGTCCGTACGGCACCTGCGCAGACCTAGCCGCGATCGCAGACGAATGCCACCGCAGAGGTAAACCCTTGATCGTCGACGAGGCGTGGGGTGCACATCTACCTTTTCACGAAGGACTGCCGACCTGGGCGATGGACGCAGGAGCGGACATCTGCGTGGTCAGTGTGCACAAGATGGGGATGGGCTTCGAACAAGGGTCGGTCTTCCACATCCAGGGAGACCTTGTCGACACTGCCCACCTGTCGGCGTGCGCCGATCTGTTGATGACCACGAGCCCCAACGTCATGATCTACTCAGCTCTCGACGGATGGCGCCGTCAGATGGTCGAGACCGGCCACGAATTGTTGGATACAGCGCTGACACTGGCCACCTCGCTACGCGAGGACATCGAACAACTCCCGGATCTCGAGGTTCTCGACTCCGAATTGCTGGGACACCAGGCTTCCCACGACCTCGACACGATGCAAGTGCTCATCGACGTTTCACGGACAGGTGCCACCGGCTATCAATGCGCGGATTGGCTCAGAGCCGAACGCTCGATCGATGTCGGCATGAGCGATCACCGGCGCATTCTCGCCACCGTCTCCACCGCAGACGATCGCGAGACCGCCCGAAGACTGCTGGACGGCCTCGAAGCTCTCTGCGGCGCAGCACCGAGCTTCCCCGACACGCCGCGCATCGAGCTACCCTCGCCTGCGAGCCTTCAGCTCGAAACGGTGTCGCCGCCACGTGAGGCATTTTTCGGCCGAACGGAAATGGTCCCCGGCGCGCACGCTGCCGGACGTATCGCGGCCGAGCAACTCACCCCCTATCCACCCGGCATTCCGGTCGTGGTGCCCGGAGAGCGCCTCGACACCGAAGTCATCGACTACCTTCAGTCCGGACTGCGTGCAGGGATGGCCGTGCCTGATGCCACCGACTCCTCACTCGACTGCTTTCGGGTGATGCTGTGATGTGCTCCCGATTCGATCGTGTGCCCATGAGTTCGGCCTGATCCGGCACCGAATCATAGGTTCGGCAGGCGAAGCGGACGCATACGGTGGACAAGATGGCTCAGGACGCACTTTTGTGATCTTCGAGTCCGACCGCCATGCGTAGTTCTTTGAGGTCTTTGTCGAGTTCGGGGTGCTCTTTCGAGAGCTGCTTCATCAGGTCCGCGAGGCCGTCTGCGATGGCATTGAGTTTGTGCTGAACGGCGTCGTCGGAGCGTTTCTGTGTGTTTTGGAGCAACGCCACGAGGAGAAAAGTGACGATGGTGGTGACGGTGTTGATGATCAGTTGCCAGGTATCGATAGTGCCCAACAGGAAAAATGACGGAGCCCAGAGCACCACGATCACCACACACACCACGAAAAACCACGCCTGCGAGGTGCGTGCGCTGACGTAGGTGGCGAACCGGTCGAAGACGGAGAGTTTCGTCGACACCTCGGAAGGAAACATCACCTCCGCTTTCGCCGACGAGTTCTCGCTCGTTGCCTTCTCGTTCCCGCTACTCATCTGGTGGTCCTCTCGCCGGAACATCTTCTTTGTATCACTCACTATCGCCCCCTCCCCGATGTCTACCCACCCATCCGGTCCGTCAGCCTGGGGTAGCTCTGGCATCGCCAAATCTTGCGCTACAGAACGTAGTTCAGGCAGCGCTGGCGACGGTTGTACCCGAGGTCGACGCGAATAGCGTTGTGGCCGTGCACATTCACGGCGTTGGAAGGTCGTTGGGACGCCGCGGCCAGTGCAGTCAACGCGTCGTCGTACATCTCGGAAAATTTCTTCGTGAGAGGCATGCCGTCCTACCCGTGCTCGACACCGCCATGCACTGGGCGCGGCGTAACGGTCAGTTGCCCCGGCACCGACCGGAACTGACATGCATCATAACCCTGCCCCCGCTCACGCCACTGAAGGCGTCTTAGTACTGGAGGCGTCTTAGTCGGTGGCAATCGCCAGTAGCCCCAGGGCTGTTCGGTTGCCGCGACAGCGGAGAACCTCACCAGGAGGGCGCGGCCGAACTCAGGTGGTGGGCGGCACTGTCCCCACTCCAGTAGGCCCATTCTCGTTCTCTACCTGACGTTGTGCGCGTACGACATCACGATGACTGCGCAGCGACAACCGTCCGATCGCCGCCGATCCGAGGAACAAGATCACCGCACCGAGGCCTTCGAAGAAGGCCAACTGCTGCACTGCCCTCATGACAGGGTCGGTCGCCGACGGGGCCCCCACCTCCCCGAGATGCAGCACCGGCGCCAGTGTCGGGCCAACGATGAACCACGCGCCCCCGACGACCGCCAACCACGCCCCGAGGCCGGCGACAGCGCGATTCGCACTGAGCAACAGCAAAATCCCGCCGAGGACGGTGACCGCCCCGGGGAGCACTTCGAGCCAACCTCGACCCGAGGTCCACGTCCATGCTTGATCCGGTACGAAAGAGAACGAGAAGTACGGTCCCACAAAGGGAATGAGCGCTCCCCAGAGTCCGAGCACGATGAGCAAGATGCCGCTGACAGCGCCCCGGCTGCGCGGCACCCACATCCGGCCGGGCGGTCTCACATCGTGAACAGTTCCGGTCACGGGTTCCCGTCCTGTGTCATCGTCGATGCGAGCGTCCTCGTGATCGTGTCGCGCTGCGTTCCGATCGAACATGGCCCACTCCTCAATCGTGACATGTCAGATGCGCAATGGACGTCGGTTCCGCGGTGACCGAGGAGCCAGCGCCGCAGCGTCAGTAGTAGTGCCGCCGACCACCGACTGCATGTCCGGCGGCGCCGAGCGCGAACAGAACGACCCCGACCACCACGAGGATGATGCCGATCGTCCACAGGATCGAGATGCCAGTCAGGAATCCGACGATCAACAAGACAATTCCGAGAATGATCATGGACCCTCCTTCGACACGGATCATCCGTTGAGGGCGACGTACCCGCTGGTCACAGCCCTCAAACACTCGGGTCGGGCTGGGCACGGGTACGGCCGTGCCTGATGCCACCGACTACTCACTCGACAGTTTTCGGGTGATAACCGACGGTGCCTTGTTTTCCGGTTTGATCGTCTCCCTCACGGGTAGCACCTGTACGAGACAGACACCTCAGTCCCCAAGACGCAGTGGAAGGACACACCAGTGCCTCGCCAAGATTCACAACCCTAACTCAAGGATCAGGACCTCTACGAAGAGCTACGAAAGAAGGGGGATTCGAAGCAGAAGGCGGCACGCATTTCCAACGCAGCCGCCAATCGTGGGCGGTCGAGTGTGGGCAAAACCGGGGGTACGTCTTCGCCGTACGAAGAATGGACGGTGGAGGAATTGCAGAAGCGTGCCAAAGAACTGGACCTTCGCGGTTACTCGAAACTCAAGAAGAGCGAACTGATCGATTCCCTCCGAAATCACTGAACCTCGCCCTCGGCGTCAGGTCCACCCCGACACTCGGCTTCCGTGTACGAATCGCCGTGCGACACCGCTCGGTCCGAAACGCAGAAATCATGCCAGTATGGCCACCGCGGCGATGACGAAAACGATGACAACCAACGCGACCGCGACCATCGCTGCGATCCCGGTTACTGGAAAGCGTTTGACGGTCGCAGGCTCGGGTTCGGACAATCCCGACGTCTGCGGAGCGCCGGGTGGGGTGCTCCCCGGCTTGACCCCGCCTCCGGGTTCCAGGTCAGGGGTATTGTCCGGATCTGGTTCGGGCGGTGTAGAAGTCACGACGTACCTCCCGCTCAACTTCCCTCGGAAGTCGTCGTCGATACCTGGGACTGCCCGAGCGTGTCGGTCAGCGTCGCGCAGAACGCCGGTAAATCATCGGGGTTGCGGCTCGATATCAACGTATTCGGGCCCGAAGTACAGACCACGACTTCTTCGTCCACCCACGTGCCGCCCGCGTTCGTGATATCGGTACGCAAACTAGGCCACGACGTCAAAGTGCGACCGGCCACCACTCCTGCTTCGACCAGCGTCCACGGTCCGTGGCAGATCACTGCGACAGGCTTACCGGCTTCGAAGAAACTCCGGGCGAACGCCACCGCGCCGGGATTCATGCGAAGGAAATCAGGGTTGGCCACGCCACCAGGCAGGACGAGAGCGTCGTATTCAGACGACTCCGCCGACTCGACCACCGCGTCCACGTCGAAGACATCAGCTATATCGAGATGATTGAATGCCTGGATGGTGCCGGATTCTGTCGAAACGATCGATGGCTGAGCGTTTTCCGAAACCAACGCATCCCACGGGTCTGTCAACTCGATCTGTTCGACTCCCTCCGTCGCCACGAGGAATGCCACTTTCTTTCCTGCGAGCAATTGACTCATGCTTGAACGTTCTCCCTCATCGTCGTCACAACCGTCGAGCGACTGTTCAGCTGGATGCGCCCTCGGTGTCGTCGAAGAACGACCACTCGCCGTCATGGCGAACTTCCATGCGCCATCCCAGTTCCGAGTTGTCGGCCCGGGCATCGACGAACCAAGCATGCGCATCGTCAGCGCTCTCGATCTCGCGCGTTGCGGTGACGTCGCCTGCAGGATTGATCACTCTGTAAGTAGCCATTCAGGTCAGCTTCCCCATCCGACGTTTCTTCAATCATCGACTGCGACGACGACGTGTCAACCCGTAACGGCACCATGAACAGTCAGGCGCTGACCCCACGCGTCGTACGCCGACTGTTCGGTTCACGCTCACAGGAGTGCGCGAGGTAATCAGAGAGGTCGCCCGGTATGCGATCTGAGTCGTCAGAAGTAGATTTACGACTTGGGGTCCCCGCATGTCGCCGATACGCAAATCGGCGGCGATCATCTCGCGCCGAGGGGGCGAAGCCATCGCAAGTCCAGACACATCACCGCACCCATGCCGATACTCAGCACCACGAGCAACAGAACAATCTCCAGCGCCGTGCTTCCACCCCTCTGTTCGGGCCGGCGGTCAGGCAGCGGTCATGCCGCTAAACGCGGTGGGCCTCGATTCGTCCCTTGCGGAGGCCGTGGAATCCTTGGCACACGGCAACTCTCCGACATCTCTTGCCACACGGAGGTCTCCGGAAGGCGCGATTCCCAGATCTCGCGCCTCCACCTTTCACACTTTCGGATCCCCTCCACACCCCGACATCCACCACAGGTCCTGCTTCACCAACCCCCGAATTATTATCCAGCTCACGCGCTCAGGAAATGTGGCTTCTCCCGTGGTGGGTCAGCGAGGTTCCGGCAGAACTCTGATTTCAGGTCCGAGAGCATCGGGTTCCGCGATGCCCACCCGGTGGCAGTTTCGTGGGCAACAATCGATCACGATCGTCGTACCGCTGCACATGCAACCCTTGACTGCTTCCACCGTTGGCGGCGGTTGCAGCAAGAATCGCCTGACTGTCGGATTCGAAGAACTCGTCACCGCTCGATCCGTCCGCGAGCGTTATCTTGTATCGCTCCATCACGCCACCGTCAACTTCAACGCGAAACAGTCTTGTAGGCACAGTCTTTTCGACATTTCGGCGCCCATCGACCACGCAACAGCACACCTATCTCGAAGACCGGTTCATCCTGCGTATCGACAACGGCACACGACGAGATCATGTCTCACTCGAATAATGCTGGCGAACGCCCAATTCGCTCTTTGCTCTTGGATTGCCAATTGGGATTGAGAGTTATCAGATCAGGGTAAACAAGACGGCCGGCACTCAAGGCGGAACGCGAAGCCCGAGTAACACTCACCCGTCAAGGCAACCGCCCCACACCACCCCTGATGTGGCATGTTCATAGCCTCACAGTCGGGCGGGAATGCGACGATCCTCGGGATGACTGTGCAGACCCAGCACCACCGGGAATACCAATTGCAACAACCCCGAACATGATCTGTGCGCCATTGCAAACGCATACGAACGTGTGATCTCGAATTGTCGGCTCTGCCGACCGACAGGCCCTACCGGTAGTCGAACCTCTCTACGGAAACAAATCCGCCGACGAAATCATGCGGGCACGCCACCCAAAACGGGACACTCCTCACATTCAACCCATATCGACGTGATTGAATTTGCCTCGATATTGCTTCACGATTGCTGACTTCAGGAGAATTCGTGGCCACCTTCTTGATACTCGTGGGATTGATCGCGCTCGTCATCGGTGTGATCGCGCTCCTGCGCGGCCACATCGGCTGGGCTCGGATCCCCAACAGGCGAACTGCCGTCATCGTCAGCCTCGTCGCGTTCGGCGTCATGCTCACCGGCGGCGCGCTCACACCAGCCCCGGCCACCTCGGTGTCGGACCGAAACCTCACCAACTCGACATCGACTCCCCCGCCGCCGACCAGCACCTCCACCACCACCGCCCGAAAAACGACGACGACAACCACCGCGGCACCGACCAGCACGACCACGACACCACCCCCGCCGCCAGCGACGACGTCACTCGTCCCAGCACCGACACCGTCGACCGAAGCCGCGATCGCGCCCTTCGTGCCACCTGCACCTGCACCCGCACCCGCACCCGCACCCGCACCCGAGTACACCGCACCGCCTGCGCCGTCGAGAGGCACGACCGGCGGCGGCACTTCCGGCGGTGGCACTTCCGGAGGCGGCTGGGACGACTGCATCGGCGGCTACATCAACACCGCAGGAAACTGCATCCCCTCCCCACAACAAGCGCCCCAAGCACCCGCAGGCGCCACCGCGCAATGCAGCGACGGCACCTACAGCTTCAGCCAAAGCCGACGCGGCACCTGCTCCCGACACGGAGGCGTCGCCAGCTGGCTCTGACACACTTCGACAAGGACACGAAGAAAGGAAAAGCCGAAACGCGTTCGGCTACAACATGACTGTGATACTCACACGGGGAGAAAACACAACACTTCCCCACCCGGCAATCAGCATCACGGCCACCGGAGTCACACCAGGGACGGTCGATCTGCTGGTGCTCCAACTCGGAATGAACGAAAAGACTCACACCGACGACGACCTGATCTTCTTCAACGCCCCTATCTCGAAGGAAGGCGCGGTGACACTCAACGGTGACCACGTAGAGCTCGACCTCGACCGAGTGCCCTCCGACGTGCAGTTCCTTCGTGTGGCAGTCGCCCTGGACGAATCGGCGAGCGGGACGCTCGCCGCAATCAAAGGACTCGGAGCCGCGCTCACCGACCTGTCAGGAAGGCATATCGTTGCCGCCGCATCGGGTTTGAGCACCGAGCGCGCTGCAATTTTGTTAGAAATCTATCGCCGAAACGGCGCCTGGAAAACCCGGAACATCTCCGCCGGCTGGGAAGCCGGATTGGCTGCCCTCGTCACCGCGCACGGAATCACTGTCGACGAGGAACCCTCCGACACAATCTCTGTACCGGCGAAAACGACGAACGCAGCGCCCACCGGTCCTTGCTCGTCGCCTCCCGAATCGACGGTCCTCACCGTGTATCCGGTCGAGAAGGAATTCCTCGTTCGCCGTGGCGGCACCGAATCCCATTACACCGTCCCAGCAGGCTTCAAGATACTTCACCTCGATCTCGAGCAGATGTTCCAGGTCGCGTTGACCAACACAGGCATCGATCCTGAGAACACGTGGTGGGAACTCGGATTCGACCCAGCCGACGAAATCGACGAGTACACAGCCAGCCGCATGACATTTACCGCCCACCCCGGCCACACCCGACCGCCCTACGGCATCCGGATGGTATTCGAAGAAGACGGCACGAGAACCAAACACGGTTATCGCTCCGACCTGGACCGGCCGGAATGGCGAGGCGGCGTCCGCACTGATCCGTGCGAGTTGAAAGAGTTGATCTTCGATATCGGGCTGGCCGTCACGAACGCTGTCAAGGACGGATACCAGTTCGACGGGCCGTGGATGTTCCGCATCATCGACGACCCCGAAGACGGGAAGTGTCTCGAGAGTTTCTGCGCAGCAACGTGGATCAAACCGAAGCGGTGGCATGTCGCACCGCACTGATCGAACACACCACCCACGTCGCGCTCTCCAGCCCCCATTCGATCAGCGCTTCGACAGGTGCTCGAGCCACGCATCACAACACGACAGTGCCCGAAGGACGTGCCGAATGTCCCCACCGAACCCGATCCTGCCGAGATAGGACACCCCGATGCTCGACTACACGACAATCGATTTCGAGACCGCGAACTCGTACCGCGGCTCACCATGCTCGATCGGCCTTGTTCGCGTCCGCGACGGAATCCCAGTCGAAGAACGGCACTGGTTGATACGGCCGCCGGAGCAGGTCGACCATTTCGACAACTTCAACATCGCACTGCACGGCATCACACCAGGAATGGTGGCCACCGCACCTCGATGGAAAGACGCCCTACCAGCCATCGTCGCCTTCATTGCGGGCGACATCGTGGTCGCGCACTACGCCGGATTCGACATCGGCGTCATCCGATATGCCTGCGCCGTCGACAACATCGAATGGCCGGAAATTCGGTTTCTCTGCACGATGGTCCTTGCGCGGCGCGCCCTATCGCTACCGACCTACCGCCTGCCGTACGTCCTCGACGCGCTCGGAGGAGTAATCGTGGACCACCACGACGCGCTCGCAGACGCCCGCGCCGTAGTGGGGGTCGTTCGCGGACTCGCAGCCGCCCAAGGCGTTTCGGACCTCGACGCGCTCGCTGCCTCGGTCGGTGTCAGCATCGGCCGAATGGCCGGCGGCAGATACAAAGGCAGCGTCGCAACTGTTCCCAGCACAGGTGGCGGTTCTTCCCCTCTCCTTCAGCCTGACATCAACCCGAACGCCGACCCCGGTGGGTATCTCTACGGCCGCGTGGTGGTGTTCACCGGAGCGCTGATGTCGATGACACGGCAGATCGCGTGGGAGGAATGCGCACGCGTCGGTGCCGCCGCCAACGAGTCGACGACCAAACGAACCAACGTACTCGTCGTCGGCGACATCAACCCTGCCGTCCTACAACCGGGCTCGAAGATCACCGGTAAGGCTCGGCGAGCGTTCGAACTGCAGGAAAAGGGCCAAGACATCGAGGTGATGACGGAGGACGATTTCCTTCGCTGCCTGGGTGGGAAACTCCTCGACGAACCCGAGGTTCTACTCTCGACCGAGGTCGTCGACGGTTCTATTGCATCACCGATACCCAACCGTCTCCGGACGGTTCCGATGGCGCTGCGCCCGGAACCTCAACCGCCACAACAACCAAAGCCACCCCGGGCGCTGCGTCGAACACCCGTCCCTACCACCCAGGCATGCTCCATCGACAACTGCACTAACACCGCGGCATTCAAAACACGCACGAAACCGACATGGTGCGAGCAGCACATCATCGAGCAACAACGCCGCGGTGGACTTGCCCCGCTGGAATCGTTCACTCACCCCGACGACTGGCAACTGACCGAATGCCTGACGTGCACCGTCCGGGCGCACTACCGGTTCGAGTACACCCTCGACAAAAATACCTACGCCGAGTCGACGTGCCGTGCATGCTTCTGGCGAGGGTGGGCGGCGCAGTCCCGGGAAATGCAGGGCGCGTGCGCCAAGGTGGACTCTGTTCCGCACGAAACAGCGAAAACTGTTGCGGAAGAACACGGGTACGAGTACCTCGGACCGCTCACGGCGCCGTCACTGCCGAACGACCCGCACCACGTACGGTGCCGTCGATGCGGACGAATCAGCGCTGAACGCCTCAGCGACATTTCCTCCGGCTGCTCGACCTGCACACCCCGCAACTAACAATGACGGCCAGCGCCTAGAGCACAACCCGCCCATACCCAATCCATTCTCCGAGGAGCACCCCATGACCACCACACCACACACATATCTTCTTCCACTCGCGGTGATCGAAGAACCCTCCGGGAAAGTATGCATCTGGCACATCGATGTCGGACCCGACATCGGCTTGCCCCGACTGTCCGGCGCGTGGGTACTCGAACGCGACGACACCAGTACGATCGTCAACCTTGTTCGCGGTCGGCACGTCGTGCTGTGCAACGACACCGACATCATCACTCGCGAAAACATCACCACCGCAGGAACAGTCGATATCGATGCCACGGTCGACGCCGTCATTGCTGAACGTGATGCACTGCAGGCCCGCTTCAACTCCCACGCCGCCACGCGCAAGACACTAGTGCCGCCGACGTGGCCGGATATCACACATCCGAAAGTCATCGCCGCGACTGTCCCTCGCACCGAGACCATCATCGAACAGACCGGAGATGCGTTCCCGCTGGCCCGGGGGTTGAACGTCCTCGCCCACGTCTGGACACAGATCGAAAAGCAGCGCCTGGCAAGGCCTTTCCTCATCGAACCCGACGGGCCCCATCCGCGGCCACTGCCGCTGATCCTGCGATAACGACTACTGCGACGCGGCACTCGCAGAAAACATTGTCGATCACAACATGCCGTGCCCACGAGCAGCATTTGTGAGATCGGCGCAACCGTCGTTCGGATGATCCCTGCCGCTAGGCACCCTGCCTCTCACCCGACTCGCGCCGCGGCAGCAACCTGACAGCACTGCCGGAGGTCGCTTGCCGAGTCGTCTATGACTCCCCGGGCTTCGGTGACCGGCACCGCAGCGGTGGTGAGGTTCATGGCAACGACGAAGCAGAAACTCGGTTGGGGACTAGGCACTGTGTTGGTGCTGGCGATGTTCCGAAGTTGCATCAACGACGACGGTCCATCGACCAACTCGATCGCAGCGCCCACGACCTCCACTCAAACCTCACCCACGACAACCTCTGCGGTACCGATCCCGGTACGAAAGCGAGTCGAATGGGAAGGCACGGTCCTCGACTACGACGCAGCCGGATCCGGCGCAGGCCTCTACATCGACGTCGACGGAGAACGAACCCGCGTCGACATCAACCACGTCGGCGCAGTGACCTGCGGCGGCTACACCGCCTCCGACTCGAATCGCGCGGTGGTGCGGCAGCGGTTGACCGAACTTGCACCGATCGGCACCGCCGTACGGGTCGTGCGTTCCATGCCCCTCACACCTGGCGGATACGTGTACATCGCAGGACCAGCCGACACCACCATCACCGCAACTGCAACGGAACCGGCCACCACGGCCGAGTCAACAACTGCATCGACAACGGCATCGGCCGACACCACAACGACTACAACAGAAAAGACCTCGGGATCGGCCACCACAACCGGCGCCCCCTCCACGGCGAACACCTCCACCGGTACCGAAATCCTGCTCAACGAAGCACTTCTCGCCGAAGGACTGGGCACCCTGGACATGCCCGGCATCAACCTGTCCGTCCTGTCCACCACATCACTCGATCAACAGCTCACGGCAGCCCGCCAATCCAACAACGCAGCCCCGAACTCGCTACAGTGGCCGGCACTGTTCACCGCGTACCAGAACGCATGGGACAACCACATCGGATTGCAAGCACAATGCCGAGCCGACGACGATACCGCGATCATCAAAGCAGAACAGAAAACCGAGCTCGACCGACTCCGGGCCGGCCCCGACGGCGTCCTCTACACCAGCGACGACGATCGCACGACATACAAGTTCGACGACAACGGAAACATCTACATCGACACCCCCACCTACACCAACAGCGGCGGCGGAAGCGGAGGCGGTAGGTTCTGCCGTCGTAGCCGCTGGTGCTGACAAACACCACCAATAACTCCGGCACGCTCGTCTGGCCGACGCTCGATACTGAGCAGTACCGCGCGGCCTTCGCTACCACCCTCACCGTCGAAGCCGAAGACCAGATCGACTGACCGCCCTGGATATACGCGATTACATAGC
Organism: Rhodococcus sp. MEB032; assembly: GCF_030208925.1. NCBI lineage: Bacteria > Bacillati > Actinomycetota > Actinomycetes > Mycobacteriales > Nocardiaceae > Rhodococcus > Rhodococcus sp. MEB032. The sequence continues at coordinate 56,382 of NZ_JARVSY010000017.1, read as the reverse complement.
GGACGATCTCGACTGTCGAGTACATCGTCGACATCACGACGATGTACTCGACTTACCAACTCCGCAATCGGTGGCACTGGCTGGCGGGTAGGTATCCAGCTGAAGCTGTGCGGTTTCACTACTCTTCTGCAGTCGGGGGCTTCAGGGTGGGCTACCACCTCGCCGACAGGCACGTCACGATGGCCGAAGTCTCGCTCACCAAGCATTTGCCAATCCGAACTCAGCTGATGTGACTGTGTCATCGATGACGCGCTCCACCTTCCATGCGGGCATACCGTAGGCAGGTAGACCCTTGACCTCGCCGATGAAGTTCACTTCCAACAACATCGCGTAGGGGCCACGTGACCATGTGGTTCGGGAGATCCCGAGTTCGGTGTTGATGATCTTTACGCCGCCCATCGAAGCGTCGAACGGTGTCCGGATGCCTCCGTCGGTCAGGAAATTCTGATCGGCGCTGGTGTTGTATTCGGCAGCGGAACGAGCACGTTCGGGCGTGGTGAAAAGTGTGACCTCCAATGCCAGTCGAGTTCGGCGTTGGCGCATGCCCAGGTCGCGATTTCTTCAGGGTCGGTGAATCGTCCGCCAGCGGTGGGGATGTCGGTGGATGAATCGGTTCGAGTCACGAAACCTGCGGCCTTCAACACTTCGATGTCGATCAAGTTGCAGGCGTCATGTGGTGGTACGGCAGGGGGTGCCGGGACACAGTGGTTGACGTTTGCGGCGTTGAAGGGAGGGGTGTCATTGTTGTCGTGGGTATCGGCGACGATGGCACGGCGGTTGACGCGATTGCGGGAAGAGTTGAATCTGTGGTTGAGGCCTCCGCGCCGATCTCGTCATGTTTCAGCACACCAAGCGTGATGGTCTTGTTCTGTCCCACCTGTGTATTCGCTGCAATGTTTTGTTCCGTGACAGTCCAGTTTCCAACAGCGAACACCTTGCGGTCGTCCCCGCTACTGTCGATCGTTTCGACCTTCAGCGCAATTGATCTGAGTTCTTTCTTGGCATCGTCCAACCGCATCCCTACAACGCTGGGGACGATAGCGTTCGGGTCCAGTGTTACTGCGTCCGAAAGCACTCCCGCTGCGATGAGGAGTGCGATTACCAGTGGAATTCCCACGGGCAGCCAATTACGCCCTGGAGACAGGGATGGTGTCTTCGCTGGGTCGCCCCCCCGTTCCGTCGGTCTGGGCGGCGCCGCCACCGGTCGTTGCAAGGATCCGTTTGATCGCTCGCCTGCGCGCAACCGACAGATACAAGATCGGTACGAGGGTGAGCGCGAAATAGCCGAGCGCCGCGCCGTAGTCGGGCTCCGAAGTGAAGGCGCACATGATCGCGCCGAGCAACAAGAATACGGAAATCGAAAGGGCAATAGCTTTTTTCGTTTTCGATAAATACAACACCAAACGTCCTTTTCAAATGTTTTCCATACTCACCACTACACGGTCGATCAAGTTCAAGGTCGATCGATCTCCGCTTGCCGAGACGTTTGCATTGGTTGCACGCACGCAATTACGGCCGCAGAATGCGAATGTCGCCACCTTACATTCCGGAGCGAGTGGCGGTTGGAACATTTCCGGGTTTGTCGCGTAACTCGATGGGGGCGGTGCTGTTCCGGGACGGCGGTCGTTCCCACCTCGTTCAGTCGATTCATTACGTGACAATCGATCTTCGTCGGATCGCGGGTGTCCATCACGAAGATCGTGTGGGCAGGTGCGCTCGGTGCGGATTCGTGTTCACCGCCGAGTGGCGAGTGTGCCGTGCACCTGACTTTGGGGGCTGTCCGGAGGGAGCTGCAAGCTCGCGGCGTGATTCCAGTAGTCGGTGCGCCGAATAGGGTAAGGGTCTGGGCTCGGGAAGGGCGCGATCGTGGGACATGGACGGCCGCAACGCGACCGAGTGGCGCCGGGCGGCCACCAGTTGTGAGGCGTGCCCTTGCTGGCGCAGTGCCGCGCGGATACGAATTCTGCGATCGAGTTTGCAGTTGACCCTCGACGAATGACTTTCGGCCGCCAACGCGTACGACAATCACGGCAAGGTCGTCGATCGAGATCGGTGGAGCTGCATGAGTCCTTGACGAGAGCGCCTCGCCCACCTTCGACATCGACGTCGGCGGCGTGAGTTCCATGGTTCTACCGCCAACGGTCTTGGCGGTTGCAATTGACCCACCGTCGTGGGATCTCGATGAAGGTTCGTACCGTGCCGGGTTGGATGTGTGAGGGGAGCGTTTCCGCTGTCTGTCAGTTCGTGAGCCCCATGCTTCGCGAATGGACGAAGGTGGGCAGCCTTTGAGGATCTCTATCGGGCGCCGCCCGGTCACCGTGCACACCAGTTTCCTACATCTCCAAAGGATCTCTGCGAAGCTTGCTTTCCCCCTTACAAATTCGGACGAGCTCTTCACCGTGGTCGCCCGAAACAGCGTCGGGGGATCGCCGTAGTTGGGGGAATCATGACGAAGCCAGCCACTTCGAAACCAACCGGTGCGTCCACTTTGGCGGCCGTGTCCGATATTGTCCTGTCGCCAGGACACAGCGACGGAGTTCGGAGATCTCGATGGTTGAACCGCTCAGGATGGACAAGGCCAAGCAAGGCTTCGACAAAGCCGTCGGCAGCTTGGACAAGGCTGTCGGCGGATTCGGCAAGTTCGCGCGGAATAGCTCAAAGCAGCTGATCGAGCAGACCAGCGACCTCGAGGACGTCGCCGTAGGCAACGGCGGGAAGCTGACCACGAAGAAGCCAGACCCCTACGAGGAGGCCATAGCCCAGTACAACGGCGCGTTCACTTCGATGAACGACAAGGGCCTTTCTCTCCTACGCCAGCGCGAACGCTCGACGGATCTGATCGAGCTCGTCGAGGTGCTCGTGAACAGCGTCGCTCACACCCCCAAGACGTTCGAGACCGACTTCGACGAGATCCACGTCCACAAGACCGACTTCCTGGAGGCGGAGGAGTTCGCACGCAAGGACCTCGAAGCCGCGCGAAAGTCGGCTGCCGGCGCAGGCGCTGGGTTCACCGCGGGCGCCGCGGTCGCGAGCATGGCTCCGACAGCTGCATTGTGGGTCGCCACCACCTTCGGCACCGCATCGACCGGCACCGCGATCTCCACTCTCTCCGGAGCCGTCGCGACCAAGGCTGCTCTGGCCTGGCTCGGAGGAGGAGCCATCGCGGCCGGAGGCGGAGGCACTGCGGCAGGTGGCGCCTTGCTCGCTCTCGCCGGCCCCGTCGGCTGGACAGTCGCGGGGGCAACCCTCCTCGCATCAATCGGGCTGTTCGCGAAGAACAAGTTCGAGAACCGCGCAGCGAAACAGGAGGCGCTGACCGCGGTGAAGCAGAACACCGTGCTCGTCAAGGGCATGGACGCTCAGATCGACGACCTCCTCCGGCGCACCACCTCCCTTCGTGAGCTGCTCCTGCAGAGCTACGGCGACGCGCTGGGATACTTCGGCGCCGACTTCCGCGCGCTGCCCGCGCCGCAGCAGTCCCAGCTCGCCGCGCTGGTGAACAACACAAAAGCAGGCGCGGCCCTGCTGGGCAAGCGAATCGAGCAGGACCCCGATGACGAGTGACGCGGCAACACTGACGAGTGACGCTGCAACACTAGGCAAGAGCAACCAGGAACAGGCTGTCGCTGCCTGGGTGAACTACCTCAACCAGCTCCGACTGGAAAACCTGCTGAGCGCCCTCAACCGGCAGGACGTGAACCTCCTGGACGCGCTCGCCAGCCTCCACGACGCGATGCGGAGAATAGACCTCGAGGTGGTTGCCGCTAATCGCGGCGGAGTCAAGGGCATGCACGGCTTCATCGCCGAGGTCGCAGAGGTGGGCCTCGGCAACGCGCGCAGCCAGATCCTCGGTAACGGCCCTGTCTATCAGTGGGTCAATGACAACGGCCCCGTGGACCTGATGCGCGGCGGCGTGGAGATTCAGCAGAAGTTCGTCGCGGCCGGCGGCCGCTTCGGCCTCGGCGCGATCGCCGAACACCTCGAGAAGTATCCCGACTTCGTCGAAAACGGTGGAAAATACCAGATCCCCCGCGACCACTTCGAGGTGATCCGGAAGCTGCACGCCATGCCACGCGAGGATGCTGGCAAGCTCCTGACACTCGGCGGCGACGGCCCCTCGCTCAAGGACTGGAACCGGATCCACGCATTCTTCGACGAAGGCTCTGTCGGCATCGAGTCCCTCGAACCCTCGCACCTGGAGTACTCCGAAGTGCAGAAGGGCGCTTACAGCGCAACGCTGGAGACAGAGGAGGGTTCCCTCCGCTCCACCGACCAGTCCCTGCGCGGCGATGCCTACCAGGAAAGCCGCCCGACCCTGCGCGAGGGCACGAAGGCCACCCTTGCGGCCGCCGCGATCGAGGGCGGGACCGCCTTGGCGCTGGCCGTGGTCGAGAAACGCCGTGCGGGCAAGCATCTCAGAGATTTCACTGGCGGGGACTGGGCCGACATCGCAGGCGAAGGCGGTTTCGGCGTCGCCAAAGGCGGTGTCCGAGGGTTCAGCATCTACTGGCTTACGAACTTCACCGCCACCTCCGCCGCTGTCGCCAGCTCGATCGTCACCGCGGCCTTCGGCGTCGCGGAGCAGGCGAACAAGCTTCGTCGTGGCGAGATCGACGAGCTCGAGTTCATCGAGAACGCGGAGCTCGTCTGCCTCGAGACCGCCGTCAGCGCCCTGTCCTCCTGCGTCGGGCAGGCTCTCATCCCAGTGCCCGTCCTCGGCGCCGTGATCGGCAACACCGTCGGCATCATCATGTACAAGACCGTCTCCTCCTCCCTCTCCCAGAGGGAGGCTTCGCTGATCGCGCAATACCTCAGCGAACAGCGGGCGCTCGACGAGCAACTCGCCGCTGAGTACCAGGAGCTCATCGACAAGCTCGATGCGAGAATGTCCGACTACCTCGGGTTGCTCGAACGAGCCTTCTCACCTGACCTGGAGGTCGCCCTCCTCGGATCCGTAGAGCTCGCACTCGATCTCGGGGTGGCATCGGAAGAGGTCTTGGATTCCGACGAGAAGGTCCTCGCCTACTTTCTCGACTGATGAGGTTCGTCGTTAGAAGCTTCGGCGAGCCCAGACATCGTGTGACGCCGCAACATCCAGTCACCGACGCACAGTGAAACACCACCAGCGACGCCAAACAAAAGCGACTACTCAGGAGAGAACATGACTTCACTTACCCGCGGCCAGAACACACCACTGACCTCACCGCAGCTCACCGTCGACGTCACCGGCGTCACCCCCGGCACCGTCGACCTCATGGTCTTCCAAGTGACAACGACCGGACAAGTACGAAACGACCACGACTTCATCTTCTTCAACCAACCTGCCTCTCCCGAAGGGGCAGTCCGGCTCACCGGCCCGAGCACGGTCACCGTCGACGTCACCAGAGTGCCCGCCAACATCAACTCCCTGCGCTTTGCCGTGAGCATGGACGATTCGACACCGGGCACCCTTGCCGGTATTCGCGGCCTCGGCGCCGCACTCGGCCAGATCTCGGCACCAGCACTGGGCCTGACTACCGAACGCGCCGTGATCCTGGCCGAAATCTACCGGCGCGGTGACCAGTGGAAAATCCGCAACGTCTCGGCCGGATGGGACAGCGGCCTCAAAGGTCTTGTCACCGAACACGGTGTCGCTGTGGACGATACCCCGAACCATCCTCCCACTCCCCCGACCACACCCGTTCCGCCTGCGATTGTTTCACCGCCACCCGCCGCCCCGCCCGTTCCGCCGCAACGCGTCCAACTCAGCAAGATCACCCTCACGAAAACCAGCTCCACCGTCTCCCTCGCCAAGAACGGTCAAACCGGGACGATGCGGATCAACATGAACTGGACCCGCGGACGACGCGGCCTCTTCGGCGGAGGCGGTGCAGTCGACCTCGACCTCGCCTGCCTCTACCAACTCAAAGACGGATCCAAAGGCGTCGTGCAAGCCCTCGGCAGATCATTCGGCAACCTCAACTACCCGCCTTACATCAAACTCGACGGTGACGACCGCTCCGGCAACACCACCGGCGGCGAAAACCTTCACGTCAACCTCGCCCACCTGAGCGAATTCACACGCATCCTGATCTTCGCCTACATCTACGACGGAATCCCCAACTGGTCAGCGGCCGACGCAGTAGTGACCCTGTACCCACCCACCGGACCCGAAGTGGAAGTTCGACTGGACTCCCACAACAACCGCGCACGCACCTGCGCCATCGCCCTACTCAAAAACGAGAAAAACGAACTCACCGTCACCCGAGAAGTCCGCTACATCAACGGAACCCAATCCGAAATCTCCAAAGCCTACCGATGGGGCCTGAAATGGAGCGCCGGCAGAAAATAACACCCGCTTCCTCACGAACCCGCCACGCACCAAGATCGGATCCGCGACCATTCGACCCAAGGACAAGATCCGCCTGTCTGACTCCCGCACGTGCGGAAGGGCCATCTCACGCCAAGACCTACGTTGGGTATCGTCGCATTCGAGGCCCCGCTCTACTGACGAGAGCGGGGCCTCTTCGTATCCGAGCAGTGAGGTGTCGGGTACACGAATGCGTGCGGAACTGCAGCGGATACGGAAATCGCCCGCCCGGCCCGGGAATTACACTCACCCTCGCTTGGCAGGGCCACACGCATGCCCATATGGATTCGAACGACCGAGCTGACACCGACACTGACACATCAGACGTGAGTACATTCTCTCGACGTCACTTCACCCCCGCCCCGGCGGTAGTGCTCGGCGCGCCGCTGGCAGAACCCCGCGCGCGGGGCCACCCACTACCCAAGTCGTCCCGCGCTGAATTCCTACCCAATTGGACTGTGCCAACCCACCAGGCCCACTTCGTACGCGAAGATCACCGCATGCACCCGGTTAGGTCCACGATCTCGGTATTGGACAGCCCGGTTGCCATGGCCAGCAACACTTCTCGATCACGCGATGTCAACGGTTCGAGCGGCATCCGCAGCCACGTTCTCGCCACCCACCGCCGGCGAGAGAGAAGGCGAAAGCTGACGGCACATCGGGCCGGCCCCTCCCCGTGCGGCGATGGACCGGCCCCTTCGCCGATCGAGGTTCCCGCCGGCTGGAGCGAGAGGAGCAACGGGCACCGCCGCTCAATGCCGCCCACGTCAGCGAAACCCGCCCATGCCGTGATCGAGGCTGCACGGGCCCTACAGCTCCAACACGACACCCGAAGACCCAGCGCCCAGGTCTTCGGTTCATTCTGGCCCGGCCAACGGAAGAGCCTCGACGCTCTCCGTGACGTTCCGCGCTGCCGATGCAGAATGCCCGTAGCGCTTCCCATCACTCAGCCCGGAGCACTCGACTCGGGACGGCGCTATCGCCATCCGCGCTCCGTCTGGCAGCAGAACGACCCCGGATAGGATCATCGTTTGTCCCTCCACAGCGGCATCGGCAGTCAACACAGCAGGGTGAGTGTTTGCGCCGACTAGACCGACTAACCTTTACATCGGGTCGGGGCCCAGACTGTGAGAGTTGCAGAAGCCGATGAGAAACGGTGCATACCGCACGCAATGCCGACGCTGCAGCAGCGTGGTGTACGACGGGCCGTGGATCTTGCCGACGGAACGACTGCAACTACAGCAAGATCACCGCAAATCCTGCACTGCGGATATCATTTCGATCCGAGCGCCCCTCTCGACGTCATCTCAGATTGCCACCACGAACTCACCAATCACACACCTCGCCTATCAGCCGGGAGTGGGTGAAGCTGGAAATGGCGAGCCCCGAAGTTACGATGCGGCTACCGTTGCAGGTATGGTCGCAATGTAAACGTACAGCACTGATGTTGTTCGTTTACCAGCCCTGACGGTCCCCTATCCTATGTGGCCGCCAGGGCTACCCTGTTGCAGAACGAAAAATGCTGAACCTAGTTACTTTCGGCAATCATCTGCGGCGGGGAAGTCGGAGTATCCCACTGACCTCGAAACGGAAATGTCGTGAAACGGATCGCGCTGTATCTGACCGCAGGAGCCCTCTTCGTCGCCTTTGTTACCCGTTCACTCGGTTCACTGGTCTCAGCTCAGCCTTTCGGCGTGCCGTACGGGCATCGCCGCATCTACTGACGAACCCGCTCCTCCCTCCGCAGTTCGAGAGGAGGTCAAGGAGAGACCGACAGCTAGTGGCAACCCAGCGCCCTAACCTCGCCACTGAACGCGACGACCCACGGAACCCCGGTGTGCTGGGCGCCGGACGAGCGCCTTACTCGATGTGATCACACCTCCAGAGGGAGTGTTTGCAGCGATCGAGGAGGCTGAACTCCACCCTGCCTGGGAATAGGCCTCGCCATCTTCGGTACCCGTGTCGAGCCGCGCGATTGTGAAACAGTGAACAAAGCGAACAGCAGGCGGACTCCCTGACCCGAACTTGATGATCCTCGCGCTCGCAGTGGCCGCCGGCCTCACGGCAGGAAAGCTCGACTGCGACGACACGGCCTTACTCAAGCTTTAGAATCTCACTTTGCGCGCCGCCTTACGCGATCGGCGTCAGACGACAGCCCGGGGAGTGGCCACTGACCCGGCTACAACTTGGCCGCGTTCTACGCTCTCGCCAGCTCACGTTTTGAGGCACCGAACACATAGTTGTGCCAGTACCGCTCAGTCGCCGCTCCCGCACAGATCACCGTAACCTGCGATTAAAAACGCAAGTGCACCAACAACTCTGGCCCTTCCGATATTCCCTGCCCGGACCACAGGGAAGTTCCCGCAGCCATCCCGGTGAAACACTGGTAGCCCGAACCCCGATAGAGGCCCTAGATGCCGTCCACATCACCTCAGGAGCAAAAAATGGGTTCCATCGAGATAATGACCTGGCTACACGAAGGCGCAAGCGCCGGCGACCCGATCCGCGGTCCCCTGTACGTCGCCGCGTTCATCGTCATCGGACTCGTCAACATCGTCACCGGCGGCGGCCCCGTCCTCTAAACTTTACGATCGAATGATCTCCACCTGCAGAGATCGGCCCCACATGGCGGACGACTCGCGAACCAGGCATCTACCTGGATGCGCGCCGCGCCCCGCTGACATTCGACCCATTCCCGTGGAATATCCTCTCGTTCAACAGTTCACGGCGAACTGATGCAACGCGCCAAGGGACACCCGAAGAACGACATCTTCGCGCAGCACTTCGGTGGACAAACTACCTCGCCTCCTGTCTCCTCAATTTGGCCGCTCTATCCGAGCTGTCTAGGCGCAAGCTCGCGCTGTCGACCGTCAGCTGCCGGCTTCTGACACCCGCGAAAACACCCCGCAACGACGGAACCCATTCGAGCGAAGATTAGTGCACCAGGCGATCACCCTCGACGACGGCCGCCTGGTGCTCGCTGCTGAGGGTGGCCTAGAGCTCGCCTGAATCTATCCGCCTCGTCGAAGAGATTCACCGTCACCCGAGAAGTGCGCTACGTCAACGGAACCCGACCCGAAATCTCCAAAGCCTACCGATGGCCTCAAATGGAACTCCCAACAAAGAACGTCATTTCCTGACGCGTACTGCTGCCAGCGCTCACCTCGGCGAAATCCAAGCCCAAGCCGGGAACCATACCCACCCTTACCCACCAATCTCACAAAAGACCGAGATGTCTGTTTATGGTGGAGTCGGGTCACGCGTCACACGCGAACCCACACGGAAAGAGGGTCATCGGCGCTGTGTGCTCGGTGCCGATGACGAACCAACCGCCCCCGACTTCACCTCCGGAGCCGGGGGCCACCAGCAACCCGCGGGACAAACGCTGAAAACATTGCTCATCCGTGAACCGTTCGGCATGCCTCACCGTTCGCGAGCGGGATGTTCGTCGCGTTGACCCAGGGTGCGCTTCGGCGGATCACACATAAGCTTCGCCGGATCTCCACGACGAGCCGCCGTCTGCTACGGACACCAAGTTTCCGCGAACCAGTCTATAAGACAGTATGTTTCGTTGTCGAGGACACATTTGCAGTTTCACCACGCCACTGACGGGTACCCAGGACAACGGCGGCACGCTGCACACGTGACGGGTCTCGATATGGCTTCTGAACAGTCAGCACCGAGCCGATAGGAGCCATTGCATGTCCACGCGAGCAACGGCGGATGTGCACGATCCGCCGATCACCGTCACCAGTAGTCGGCGGATCGCCCACGTCGCCCATCCGTTCGCGCATGAGGTCGAGAACTTCTCGACGGCCGCGACTCCCTGACTGCCCGCGTACCGGCACAGTCCAGAAACAACGACAGATACCGCTCGTCGCAGCCTTCCGCGCACGCACGAAGACCGCCCTCGATGTGCTGTGAAGAATCGTCGAGTTTTCTGATCGCCCGCCCACGGCTGAGCGCAACCTCGTCTACACGCGAACTTTCGCGGACGAGTTCCCCAAGCCAATTGTGCAACAACCTGTTGCACAATTGCCCTGGGGGCACTTCACCGTGCTACTCGATCGGCTCTCCGACACCGCAGTGCGCGCTTGGTACGCCGAACAAGCCGCCCAGCACGGCTGGTCGCGAGCCACCTTGACTCACCACATCAGCAACCGACGACACCTGCGAGTCGGAAATGCACCGAACAACTTCCCCAGCACACTCGCCACGCACGAATCCGACCTGGCCCACAGCATTCTCCAGGACCCGTACAACCTCGACTTCCTCAACCTCGACTCCGAACACAGCGAACGCGAACTCGAAGACGCACTGATCGGACGCCTGACCCATTTACTCAGCGAACTCGGAGTCGGCTTCGCGTTCGCCGGACGCCAGTACAAGATCACCGCCGGTGAACACGACTACTTCCTGGACCTTCTGTTTTTCCACCTCGGGCTGCGCCGATTCGTGGTCTTCGAACTCAAAGTCGGCCAAGCCGAACCCGAACACATCGGCAAGCTGCACTGCTACGTCAACGTCGTCGACGATCAACTCCGCAAACCCGAAAACGGGGACAGCGCAACCATCGGCAACCTGCTCGCAGCCACCCGAGACGACATCGTCGTCGAATACGCACTACGGGGAGTCGAGTCACCACTGGCGATGATCACCTACACCACCTACCGGCAACTACCCGACGACATCCGCCCGTCGCTACCCACCGCAGACGACCTTGCGCACTCCCTCCGCGATGTGCCACGCCAGTAGAAGCGACCATCGAATACACACTTGGCTATGCCGCAACCCCTTCGACTCTGTGGACGCCGAACAGCGCGAACAGCAAGCTCTTCGATATCAGCAAGGAATCCAGCGGCAACTTGGAGACGGCTTCGCGTCCACAACCAGGTCAGAAGCGATCTGGTGAGGTCGGGGAAGCTCGGACTTGTGCCGCCATGTTGAGGGCACCGTCCAATGGTTGAGCGCTCTTACGACCCTGCGCCCGCCGGGGCGCTGCCCGGATCACGCGACGGGCTCACGCAGTCGCGAACGCCGCGGCGCAAGACGATCCAACCGCGGCCCGATCCGGGACACCGTCGGTAACCGTGACCTCGACCCAGACCGGCAATCGGGCGACGACGGCGCCGAGCACCGTGTGAAGATCCGCGACCGTCCCGGTCGCCGTGAACTCGGCGACACGATCGCGGGGCATGCGCTCACCACCGATCACGCTACCCGCCCAGAACAGGACAACCTGCATACAGGGATACACCATCGCATACCCCGAATTCGCCTGCGACAGCAGCGGAACGACGTTGACGAGCTCGTCGCCGCCGTCGAGGATCTCGACGATCAGGCCTTGCAGGGCATCCACCCAGCGGAGCTGACCTCACCCCGTCATCGAGGATGCGGTTCATCTCACCCTCCGCCGACCGATTACACACACGCGTCCACTCCGTAGGCAGATGCACGACGAGCAAACACACACGCCCGAACCACCTGCGCCCCAAGCACAAGAGAGCTGAGGACCTCAGTCCTGATAGGAGCATTCCGTGCATCCACACCCGAACCGCAATGTCAGGCAGCAAGACGGCGGGAATCGCACGCGGAACCAGTGGCGGATACCTCGCGTTCTCGCTGCAGTTTCCGCGCTTGGTCACCGGTCCAGTGTCACCACAACGCACCTCGGCCCCGGGCAGGCGGGAGCCGGACACTCCCCCGCCCCGGCCACCTACCTCACAGGGCCTGAACGTCGACAGCCTGAGGCCCCTTCACACCGTCCCCGATCTCGAACTCCACGAACTGCCCCTCTTCGAGAGACTTGTACCCCGACCCGGCAATACCCGAATAGTGCACGAAGACATCCCCACTGCCATCGTCAGGAGAGATGAACCCGAACCCCTTTTCCCCGTTGAACCACTTCACGGTGCCGCGCGCCATAACCTGATCTTCCTTCCCGTTTCCTGGCCGAACCTCTCGACCACTACGAGCAATCCTGCCAGCGACGCGCTCGCTTCCCGGCCCCGACAGGCATCACTTTTTTCGAGTACATTCACGCCGGGGCCGGACTCGATAACGAAGATCAACTCGATCCGTCCCACGCGTGCACCGCATCGGCTCAGCTCCTGATCACATCTTCCCGCCCAGCAACTGTGATGAATGACTGCACACGGCCGGCGGACTGACGATCGGGCATCTCACCCAATAGCAGTTCATCTACGTTTACTTCACGTAATCAGTTAGCACTCGGATCAATAGAGCGCTAACTTGACTGAGGTCCGTGTCACATAAGGGGAGACGCCCGACCTGAGTCACAGCCACAGGGTTGGTCGAACCTCAGACGCGAAATACCGACCATGTCCTCGTCACGACATCAGCCACACCTCAACCACGAAGGAGGAACATGACCGCCGCCATCCCCCACAACCCCCGTACCGCAAACCCCATGCGCCCCTCCGTCGATCGCACCGAAGCGCACCCGCAACAACCCTCACGACTACCCACCGCGTCGATCATCTTAGGGGCACTGTCCATTTCGGCGTTCTGGCTGGTCGAACTCAGCTTCGTGCTGGGGGTCACCGCGGTGATCTGCGGCGCCGTCGCCATCTCCCGGTCCACCGTTGCCGACAGTGAAGCAGCATCACTACGAGCCTTACTCGGCATCGTCGCCGGTACCGCCGGGATCACCATCTCCACCGGCGCTGCACTCCTGCCGATGCTGGCAGAATTGTGAAAAACACGAGGATGCATCGCGCGCATCCTGCAGACGCCGCACAGAGGCGTACCTCGTGGTGTCAGAGCAGCAAGCATCGTAGACTTCTCTGCTCGACATGAGACAAGTTCAGCGAAGACCCCAGCCAAGTCACATCCCCCCAACGCAGAGACTTCGAAGACTCTGCAGCGCAATACAATAGAGAAGAATCCGAAGACCACTCGGGCCGACGGCTGGGCTACAGGACGGCGAACACTGCCGCACCATTCCGCCGGTACCTCCTCCTCTCGGACGGCTCACAGATCGCACGCCGGCAAGACCACGAGAACCACCAGAATGGATCGCTGTCATGTCTCGCCTCGCTGCTATGGCCACCGAACCACACACCGACACAGTCGCGCACCAGAAAACCGCCGCAGCCACGCTCCGCGCAGCGCCACTCAGGGTTGCAGCTGCTCGGCAGATGCCCCGAAATCCCGATCAACCACGTGCCTGACCACCCAGGGGGATAGGGAGAATGCCGACCAATCGGCCCCGGGCATGGCATTGTTCTCACCCAAAGGTCGAGTGAGGCGCGACACCCCACATTCGTTGAGGAGAAAGGCGGCTCTGATGCCCCGAGCCGGACTGACAGCCTCGGCCGTCCCGTATCAACACCCTGCTCCTCGAATCTCTCACCGGAACCCTACTCACTAGCTCAGAGGCGCAATACATTTCGAACGCCACCGAAGCCGTCACCAGCTACCTCGACACCACCTCCGGACGACGACGATAATCACGACGGGTTGATGTCCGGAATTCCCCGATCAATCGAGCACTCCTGGTCTGTTCGTGCACGTGAGGTCATCACAGAACCGTCCACCATGGAAGACGGCCGAGCTGCGAGAGCGGGTGATCGACCTACTGCCCGGCTGCCTGGATCAAGTGTTACCGCGCTCGCATCACCAAATCCTCTCGCGCCGATATCATCCAACGCCTACGAAAATGTTCCCGCAGCATCCGGCCCCTGACGCTACGAACACAACGACGAAGAGCATGAGAGCACGCCGCCGAAGGGCGGCACACTCCGAACCAGTAAGAATGTGCCGGGCCGACGCTCGTGCACCCTCACTCAGCTGGGCCAATGCTCGAAAGTATCAATGACTTTGTGCTCGTCGGGGCGCCACGGCGTGAGGTTTCGTCAGCGTCGCGCACCACCCCCAGCTCCGCTGCGATGTTTCTTACGGAATGTTCAAGGGTGCAATTCTTTTCGCAACGCCGCCCGTTGCAACGGTGTGAGGAAATTATTGGCCCGGGCTGTGCCTGCTGCATCCATATCCTGATTTACTATCCCACGGCAGGATCGGTGCTTCTGGGTGAACGACCGGTCCTGCCTCACAAGCGGGCATCACACCGGTCGCGTGTTCCTCACGCGTAGAAATGGCCCCACATAGAAACCCGCGTGACGGGCGATTCGGTCGACTGCCCCGACAGAGTACCTAACCACCGAACACGTCACCACCGACCGGACAGCAGATGCGATGTCAGAGTAAGCGACGCAGGCTCGCAATCCCTCAATACCATCGAGCTACAGGTTCGCAGCATTCTGGTTCGAACAGGAGGTAGCGGATCAACAAGAGCTGCCGCTTCGCTCAACGTCACGGTCCCCGGCCACGCTGAGGCCCCGCGGACCCCGAACAACAGCGCCGCTGCATACACCCACGCCACCGAAACCATGCATCAAGATCACTCACACAGAATTCGCCACAGGCAGCATTCCCCCCCAATCAGAGATGATCAGCTCAGACTCAAACCACCGAGTAGCGCACGCAGCGGACCCAGCAGATCTTCGACACTCGAGACGACACTGGTTTCACCCACCCGTACAGAAACGGTGTTTTCGAACTTCGTCTTGTTGTTGTCCTTGCACTCCCACGACACGGAATAGAGACCTGCTGCGTACGGGCCGAAGGTGATCGACTCGACGGCAGCACCGTCCTTGTACTTCGCTTCCTTCTTCGCCACCCGTGTCTCGGACGAGTCGTAGATCTTGAATTCGCACTCGCGCAATCCGTTTGAATCGGCAGTCGGCGTAACGGTGATGGTCAGATCGTCGTTTCCGACGACACCGACGGTCGGCGCTGCAGCTGCGATACCGCTCGACAGTAGAACAACCGGTGCGGCGAGCGCTGAGACAACAGATGCGCGGAACAGGGTTCGGTTCATGAATCCTCATATCTGGAGTGAAAGCCAAGTGGGACAGTTCAGTTGATGGTCTCCGCGCGCGACACAGTACACGTCCGGGAGAATCAGATCGAAAGATAGCAGAGATTCATTGGTTGTAGTTGAGCTACGATTTACTCTGATCGATCACTCATTGAGGTGACGTGAAGGCACAGATATCTCCGTACGTTCCAGGTGGTTTCGCTGTACTGAAGGAACCGACGTAGCTCCCCATCTCGGGAACCTTCGGTGTTATCGTCCAGCACAGCCGCGTATCGAGATGCGGTATTCCGCACAGTATCAAACATTTTCGCGCTCACGGATCCACCGAGCACCCGTGTCTCCGGTTTGCAGCGCCGAACGAAAGAAGCAACCGAACATGAAGCACACCGCCATACGTACCGCCGCTCTGGCCAGCTTGACCGTGCCACTTCTGCTTCTGGCCCCGGCATTGGCCTCGGCCGACCCCGTCGTCACCGTCACCGCCAACACCGACCTCACTATCACCGTGAACCCGGTCGCCGACGAGAACGGCTTGAAGGAATGCGAGTTCAAGATCAAGAACTCTGCAGACAAGACCGTCGACGAAAAGAAGATCAAGTACGTCAAAGAGGGGATCGATGTCGGCCCCATCTCTTTCGGCCCGCTCGCGGTCGGCGACTACGTCGTGAAATCGGAGTGCGAGACCATTCCGGGCAAGAAGTTCAAGACGAATATTCCCGTCTCGGTAGCCGAAGTACCGATCGTCGACCCCGGCACAACCGAACCCGGCACGACGGAACCCGGCACAACCAATCCGAGCACCGGATCTGCAGATCTCGGATCGTTCTTCGAATCCATCTTCGGCAAACTCAGCCAGAGCTGACCCACTTCCGCAGCAAAGGAACACTGTTCGTGAAATCGATGCCGGTAGCGCTCGCGCTCGCAGCAGCAACGACGCTGAGCACCCTCGCCCTCATTTCAACGGCCGAAGCTACGCCGAGCCCGCAGCGCACCGTCGTCGACGCTTCCTCGTGGAGGGCCTTGTGCACTCCGACCGACAAGGGACTCGAGGAATTGTCGGGCCTGACTGTCACCGGCGGAAGTATGTACGCCATCGGTGACAGCAATTCCGACGACCGTGTCGCCGAACTGGACTCACACTGCCGCCTAACGCGGTGGATACCGGTCTCTGTGCCGCGTGTCGACGTCGAGGACCTGGCGGCTTCCAGCGATGGAACTCTCTGGCTCGCCGACATCGGTGACAACAAGGCCAAGCGCTCGGCTGTCGCCTTGATTCCGATGACACCCGACGGTGTCACCACCGGCGCACGTCGACTGTCCTATCCGGACGGCGCCCACAACGCCGAGGCACTCCTGCTGACGCGGGCCAGAACGCCGATCATCGTGACCAAAGACTTCTCCGGAACCGCCGGAATCTACACTCCGGCAGCCCTTGCCACCGTTTCCGAACTCAGCACCACAGTGGTCACTCCACTGCGGAAAATCGGGTCCGTGACCATCGCACCCACGGCGACGCCCGGGGGGTACAAAGGTACGGAGGGCAGCAAGGCCGTGACAGGCGGTGCCGTCAGCGCCGACGGAACCGTAGCGGCACTACGTACATACTCGGACGTCTACCTCTACTCGGCCCCGGACGGAGACATCGCATCCGCGCTCACCACGACCGCCCCGGTACGTGTCCCGTTACCCAGCCAGCCACAAGGTGAGGCCATCGCCTTCACCCCGGGAGGTGACCTGATCAGCGGATCGGAAGCGAACGGCGGCGCCTTGCCACCACTACTCGTCTTGCGCGGCGCAACCCCGCTCGCCCACGTCGGCACCGGGGCAGTCGATTCTCTCGATCCACTCCTCGCGCCGTTCGGATCATAAAACATCGAGGACGCCGGAACTCTTGCGCGGGGCGAAGTAGCTACCTACCGATCCGACATGACCACCCCAGACGAATTACTCGGGCTTGCGCCACACGAGCAGGACGCGCGGTCGACTCGCCGCCACAGTTCGGGCACTCGTTGCCCACCGCCGCCGAACAGTCGACGCAGAAGGTGCATTCGTAGCTGCATAGTGATGCGACGGAAGCGTTGTCGAGACAGGTACAGCACCTCTCGCAGATTGTCTTCATCGCCAACATTCACCGCTCCTGGAGTCGTTCTTTGCCTCGGGTGCCACCGAAAGAAGTGCCGCTTCGAGCGGCCAGTTGCCGAGAGGCACAAGACGGGCACCGACCCTGTGAAGCCGCTGGACACCTGCAGGTGCCGGCGGCTTCGTCATATCTACCAGGGCTTCAGTAACTCAGTGCGCCTTCCAACTCGCACTGAGTCGTCGCAGAGAGCGCCACCCAAGGAAAGTAGAAGATGAAGACGACAAGCTCGACCCGATGGCGAACAACGCCGCAAGCCAGATCCAGAAACTATCCTCGAAACGGTTTAGATGCACGACGAGGGGTATGAGCGACAGCAAGCCCGGCGAGCTATCGTTCCGCCTGAAGGAATGAAGTGCGTGAACAGTGGCTGGTTTCGCAGTACGTTGCGTCCATGGATCTAGTGACTGACCCACGACTGCGTCAACTCATCTCAGAGATTACGCCGCTGGTGGATGCCTCGCCCGCCCCTGCTATTAAGCATCACCCCATTGAATCTGCTGCGCGAGAGGATTGGTTCGCCGGCGTTGCACAGCTGCGGGCCGGTCAGCACAAACGCCTGTTGGAGATGTTACCGCCCGCCGAGTCAGTCGGTGGTGTCGAGATCAACGAGATTCGTATCCCGGTTGTCGGATCGTGTGGGTGGAAGGGTTGCGCCCAGTGCGCGCCGGGATCGATTGCGGCAGTGGTATATCGACCGTCCGGCGTTTCTGAAGCGGCCGCGTACGTTTACTTGCATGGAGGTGGTTGGTGGATTAATGGCGGAGTCGATGTACTGCGTGCGAGTGGCGCGGCCCATGCTGCACGGGCTCGCGAGCTAGGAATCGTTGTCATCGACGTCGATTATCGGTTAGCGCCAGAGCATAAGTTTCCACTTCCGGCCGAAGATGGATACGCAGCACTCCGGTGGGTATCCGCCAATGCCAGGGAATTAGGTATTGATCCGACCCGGATCGCAGTAGGCGGTGGGAGCGCTGGTGGCAACCTCGCAGCTGCTGTTGCGCTGATGAGTCGTGACCGGAACGGTCCGGAGCTTCGAGGGCAGATGCTGCACATCCCGGTTCTCGACAGTCGTTGCAATACTCCCTCGATGCACCGATTCGCCGAGGGGTACGTCATGACCTACCGGCACGCCACAGAGGCGTGGGACATGTACCTGTCAACGCCGAGCGACGCCTACAACCCATACGCCTCGCCGTCGCATGCTTCTCGGCTCGACGGTCTACCAGCGACACTGGTGATCGTCGGCGAGTACGAGGTTCTCCGCGACGAAGGTCTTGCGTATGCACGGCGCCTGGTCGACGATGGGGTCAAGGTAACCGTGTGCCAACTACCTCAATGTCATGGCGCAGCGCTTCCCGAGACCACCGCGACGACTGAACTCCTCATCGATGATTTCCTCCGCGTCGCGCTCCGTTAACTCGAAGAATCGCCGTGTCCGTCCTGGTGGGTATGCGATGGACTCGATCATCGAGAGACGGTGCGGCGATAGTTGAGTATGACCAACTGGTCAGACCGTAATCCCGGCGAATGCCGGGACGGAGGTCAACCGACAAACTAAAATTACATCTCTGTTCTCGCCTCTAGGGCCCGGTGAGGGGCCCTAGAGGCGTTTTTACTGTCCTCGATTTTCTTGATGAACCTAGTGTCGACTATCCCACCCGATCCGTTTCTTCTCGCTTCGTGCTCGAGGCACCGTTCAGTCGCTACACACGTGGCTCGGGCGATGGACGCTCAGGCATCTTCGAGATTGTGTTCTTCCGAAACTACCTAGCCTGCAATCTGATTCAAAGCCTGGCGGCGCCCACGAACATCAGGCGCCCCTTCCTATGGTGGGATCTCGATTCGAAGGGCTTCTATTCCACGCAGTTCTGGTCTCACAGACCGCTTCGAAGAGATCCTCCCTGGATGTGACGAAGGCCGACTGAGTACTCGAAACCTCAGCCGACCTTCTATTTCTGCGGATTGTTCTAGCTCTACTTCGGCACGCCAGCATATAAATAGCCGATCAAGCCTGCTATCGTGCCGATCGCTACGAGGACGCCTACTGCAAGTCCTGCAACCGTTGCCACCTCGCTCCCCAGGGCCATATCAGATTCGGAGGATCTCATGTTCTAACCTGTCTCGAATACCCGGTTGCGTAGGACCGGGATAGCAACGCCCAGTATGGACACTTGGCGTATAGCGATCGGACAAGTGGCGGAATGGGATGCCGTAGCAGTGGCACTATGCACTCGCGGATGAAAGCCCCTCCGAAGAAATACTTCTGATTGCCGATGTCCGCTCGCACTTCTTTCGGAAAATACACTGTTACACATCATGTTTCACTCCACCTTGTGCGGAGGTGTCCGATGGGGCCACCTCGCTCGGCGTTGCGGACGACGACTTCGCGTGTCGACTCCACAGGCAGAGGCCGGCAACCAGGACATCACAGATACAGGCGATCACGAAGCACAGAACGAAGCGATCCTGCGCGGGCACTCCCGGCATCCCTGCCACACTCTTTGATTGAAGGATCCCGGAGTAGACGGCCGAGCCCAGTGCACCTGAGATCATCATGATGAAACCAACCATGCTGACGCCCATTCCGGTCAGCTCAGCGGGTACCGCTGTTTGCATTGCGCCGATCAGACCGACGCCAGCGAGTCCACTGCCAATGCCGTAAATAATCGCGGCCACGATAAAGGCGCTCGAATGAGCGAGATTGAGCATAAGGAACGTGCCCGCGATTGCATGACATGCCGCTCCCACGCCGGTAACTGTCAGGGCTCGGCCACGGCCGACGTAATAGCCGCCGATGGCTCCGAAGACGGCGCCGACCAATGAATACGGGAGAAGGATCAGCCCTGACCGCAGGACGCTGTATCCGAAACCATAGCCAGCGATATCGGGAGATGCCTGCACGAAGAACGGGATGAGGAATGCCACGGCCTGGATGGCCAGCCCCAGTGTGAATCCGGCGATAACTGTCTTGGCGACGAGAGGTGTTTTCAACAGACTCAGCTTCAGCACTGGGGCACTCGACCGACGTTCCAGCTGAATCCATACAGCCGCGCCGACCGTACCCACGACGATGGACGTGATCGTATCAAGATGGAATCCGCTGGCTGCGGCTTCCTTGATGCCGTAGAGGAGGGGCACCACCCACAGCACGAGACCAGCCAGGTCGATGATTCCGAACTGAGCCGCAGCCACGCGCTCGCTGGCTGGGATGATCAGCCAAGCTGATGCGGCGACGATGACGAAGAGCGCCGCAACCGAGAGGAAGAAGGCCTTGATCGTCACCTCCTGCAGAGCGAATCCCCCGACCAGCAGTCCCGCGCCTGAACCGAGGCCCGCAGAGACCTGAGTGACCGTGACCGCGGTCCGTATCGATCCCCCGGGGAGGTGCCGTCGGAGCACTCCCACGCCGAGCTGGCCTGTCGCGGCTCCCAGCCCCATAGTCATCACTCCCGCGAGGAGCGCCGGGAACGAGGTGTGAATACCGGGAATGGATGCGCCGATCGCCAGGGCACCCGCTCCGATCGTCGAGGCAATGCGATCACCGAGTGCATCCGAAAGTCGAGGAAGCATAACCACACTCACGCCGCTGCCGATAAGGAGCAGCGTGAACACCCATGCAGCGTCACCAACGGAGATTTCGAACTCGCGCTGTATGGCGGGCAACATCGGCGCCAAGAGAAAGGAAACAGCCCCGGCGGTAAACGCCATGACCGCAGCGACAGAAATCAAGGGGCGCGAGCGTCCTACGAATGGCGATATCGCCTCATCGCGCAAAGCACTTTCCGACATGGTGTTCCTAACGTGTGATGGCCACTGCCAGTAAGCGGTGGCAAGAACCGACGCAGCGCGTCCGACTACGCGGCTCTGCGATCCCCGAGCCGCCGGAGAATTATGTGACCGCGGTCACCATGTGTGCGAGGGTTTGGTTCCGCCTGGGGGAACGCTCATCAAATTGGTCGGCGCAGATCGACATAAGCCGTGCCACCAACCACATTTTCAGGTTAATCACGTTCTGAGAGTGCCGATCCGGTCGATGAACACCTGCATTCAAGGCTCGCGCTGCCCACACCGACGTGGAGATGGAATCCGCCGTCGGGTGCGCGAACAATCTACGTTCGAGACATGGCGGTACTGGCGACAGTTCGATAAACGGAGCGATTCCTTAGGGGATGCACTGAACTAAGAAGGCGGCGGGCTCATGGGCGAATTCGGAGGCCATCGAGCATGAGTGTGATGTACCTGTCACGCAGGTCGCCGGGGGAAGCGGCGCCGTCCCACGACGCTGACAGTTCGACCGCTCTCACCAGCCCTGTTGAGAGAAAGAGTAACTCGCTTGCTTTGATATCCGGGCCGACATCCTTCGCGCGTTGCGCGGCTCCGAGAAGGTCTTCCACTGCGGTAGCCAGCTTGTCGTATCCCCATCGTTGATTGGCGTCAGGGTCACTCTCCCTGAGCCCCTGCCCCAGAAGCGAAGAGAGGACGATGTCCGATTCAATGCCTAGATCGATAAACTCTCGCAACCACTGGATCAGTGCATCGAGCGGCCCGAGGGTCGATAACAAGGTCGCCGCACGATCTGCGAGCTCTTCCGTCCGACCGCGGTAGATGTACTCGAACAGATGCATGCGGCTGGGAAAGTGTCTGTAGAGCGTGGCCGGCGCTACCCGGGCCGCCTTGGCGATTTCTTCGAGGGTGACTTCAGGCCCCTGCGCGGCAGTTAGTTCCACAGCGGCGCTGACGATGCGTTCGATGCTGCGGCGTGCATCTGCGCGCAGACCATCGCGTCGAGGTTGCGCGTGTGCAGTTTTCTCGGGCATCGAAATTTTCCCCTGTGAATCGACGGTTGTGATAGCAGTCACCGTAGTCTAGTCTCTAAATGAGAGTTCACTCCGACTTAGCAGTCTTCAGTACTCGCAGAGAGTCGGTGCGTTCGACGAAAGGGGCTAGTCCAGTGGATGTTGGACTCACCGACAAGCGTTTACACAATTCCTCGATTGACCGAACACTCGCCATCTTCGATGCGTTCACCTCGGGCAACACCAGCGGACCGCTGCGCATAGCCCAAGTCTCGGAGCGCACGGGGATGCCCAAGTCAACCGTGCATCGCCTACTGGCAGCTATGGTCGCCCACGGCTACGTCGCGAAGTCCGGAATTCACTATCGCCTTGCCGAACGCACCTTCGAGCTCGGTAGCCGCGCACAAGTCGGACGAATCCGTGATTTGCGGGCAACCGCGAGTCCGTACATCGCGGACCTCTTCACCGCGACACGGCAAACGATTCATCTGGCCGTCCTCAGTGGAACGGAGGTGCTGTACCTGGAGAAGTTGAGCGGCCTGAGCGCCCACCCGCATATCCCGACTCGCGCCGGCAGTCGACGTCCGGCGCACGCGACGGCTGTAGGCAAGGCCCTCATAGCATTTGGAGAAGAGGATGCGAGAATTTCGATGAGTGGACACCTGCCGCGACTGACGGCCTACACGATCTCCAATTCCATCGGCATGAGGCAGTCCATATCGCGAATCCGGGATTCCGGCATCGCAATCGACAACGAGGAATCCTTCCTGGGCATTACATGCATCGCCGCGCCCGTGATGGATCCCGCTTCGGGTTCCGCTGTTGCCGCAATTTCGATTGTTGGATCGGTGAGCGGAACACATCCCGTTCGCCACAAAGCTGCACTGGTGCGGACTGCCGAACAGCTCTCTACTGCACTCCGCGCTCAACCAGGCGTTCCCGCCGACACAAACCCCGTGCCACCCCGTCCTGCGGCCCGGAGCGTACAGACGGTACCGGCACCAACGAGACCGTGAAACCCATATCTAAAGAAAAACGCTTTCCCACACAAACTACTTAACCGCGCCAAGCACACCTCGTAAGAACCCATACACAGCGATCGACCTGCATCAGACGGGCGGTGTCGAAACATGTCCACCGAAGGAATCACATGGCATACATCAGCGCATTGGGCTACATCGGAATCGGAGCGAAAAGCATCGACGAATGGCAGACATTCGCATCAGATATGCTCGGGCTCCAGACAATTCGGCAGAAGGATAGCGAGGGTGCCGACACCCTCTTCTTGCGGATGGATCAGCGCCACCACCGGATAGCCGTGCGGCAGGGAGAGGACGTCCTCAGCTACGTGGGCTGGGAGGTTGCGACCGAAAATGACTTCGAATTGCAGTCCGAGGCACTCAAACACGCCGGTGTGGACGTCACGGAAGAGCCTGACCTGGCCGCACTCCGAGGGGTCAAGCGACTTCTTCTGTTCGATGACCCCGCGGGATTTCAAACCGAGATCTACTACGGACCCGCGGCATCCAGCACACAGTTCATCTCCCCCACGAACGTCAGCTTCGTCACCAAGGGCCCCGACGGTACAGATCTGGGAGTCGGGCACATCGTGCTCGTCGCACCGAACATGGACGAGGTCGTCGACTTCTACCTCAACATTCTCGGATTCAAGGTAAGCGACTACATCAGCTTCTCGGAAATCTCGCTCACCTTCACACACGTCAATCCGCGACATCATTCATTGGCCTTCGGCCCCGCCCCCGAAGGACGGCGTTCCGCCTACCTCGACCACATCATGCTCGAAGTCAATGAAGTTGACGGGGTGGGCCGCGCTCTGGAATACGTTCGCTCTCACGGATTACCCCTCATCGCCGATCTCGGACGTCACACCAACGACGAAATGCTCTCGTTCTACGTCAAATCGCCGTCCGGAATCGGAATCGAATACGGCACGTCGGGAAAACTCATCGACGACTCGACCTGGACTGTCTCCAACTGGGACGCCGCACAGTACTGGGGACACGACCGAAGTCACGCCGCCTCCATTTCCTCTGGCGCAGCCCCGGAACAGGACGAAAGCGCGCTCTGATTCCAGAGCACACCTTGCAGCACCACACGACCAAGGAGAACCCGAATGAGCCAAACCGAAAGCATCGCGAACCAGCTTGACGATCTGGTGTCTCTCGAGAGGGGGGAGATCGACCGGCGAATCTTCAGCGACGAGGAAATATTCGACCTCGAGATGAAGCACATCTTCGGTCGAGCGTGGCTGTTTCTCTGTCACGAGTCCCAAATCCCCAAGCGCGGCGACTTTTTCGAAGCACCGATGGGACGCGACAACGTCCTTGCAGTCCGTCAGAAAGACGGCAGCATCAAAGCGTTCCTCAACACGTGCTCCCACCGTGGAAACGCGGTGTGCCGAGCAGAAGAGGGCAACGTCAAGAACTTCATGTGCACCTACCACGGCTGGACATTCGGCCTCGACGGTGAACTGGTTGGCGTACCCGGCAAATCGATCTTCTACAAAGACAGGCTCGACTTCTCGCAGCACCCGCTGCGAAAAGTCGCTCAACTCGAGTCCTACCGGGGTTTCGTCTTCGCGACATTCGACAAGACGGCGCCCGCACTGGAAGAGTTCCTCGGGCCCACTGGTCGCCTGAGCCTGGACCTTCTCGCAGAACGTGGCGACATGGAAGTCATTCCAGGCATTCAGAAGTTCGTCGTCAAATCGAACTGGAAGTTCACCGTCGACAACGTCTTCGACTACTACCACCCTCAGATCACACACATGTCGGCATTCGCTGTAGGCGCGATCCCCGCGCCACCAGATGAATTCGTCGAAGGCGGCGCCCTCACCACCGAAGGAAACCGGCTCGAAGTTCCCTTCCTGCCAACCGATCTGCACAACATCGTGATGCTCGGTGAGTACGGACATGCCATCTCTGGGCCCGAACAAGATGCGCTGGAAGTGACTTCCGGCCGGGAACCCTTCGAATGGCGCTACAACCCCGAGACGCAGAAAAAGCTCGGCCGCCTCGGCAGTCGAGTGGCCGGCCACCCACACATCTTCCCGACCACCTGGCTCACGGCGGGAGCTCAGTTGAGCTTGCGGGTGCCACGCAGCCCTGGTGTCACCGAGATCTGGTGGTTCTCCTTCCGTGATCGCAACGCATCCAAGGAACAGCAGACAGCAGAGCTACGCAGTCACATCCACTATTTCGGTCCGGCCGGTTTGCTCGAGCAGGAGGACGGCGAGAACTGGGAGCAGAGCACCCTTCAAACGCGTGGCGACGCAAGCCGTGAGGTTCCGCAACTCCTCAAAATGGGCCTGCAGACATCGAAGATCTTCAAGGACGACGGGCTCGCCGTGATCGAGGCCCCGATCAACGAGCATGCCCAGCTGTGGACATACCACTCGTGGAGGGAATGGCTGCGGAATCCATCGTGGGACGAGCTCCGGGCGCGGACCACCCCCGGCGACTACATCTGACAAAGGAAGGAACCGGAAGTGACGATTACAACGACCTCCACTGAGACAACGGTGGACCTCGCCAAAGTGCTGCGGCAGCACGAGATCGAGCAGTTCTACTACTACGAGTCCGCTCTCCTCGACGAGCATCGTTACGACGAATGGATCGAGCTCTTCACCGACGACGTGCACTACTTCATGCCCATCCGACGGACCATGACCAGGCGCCAGCTCGGTCGCGAATTCACCAAGCCTGGCGAAATGGCGTTCTTCGATGATGACAAGGAACTCTTGCGAACGCGCGTAGAGAAGCTGTCGACGGGCACCGCGTGGGCTGAAGACCCTCCGTCGCGGACGCGTCACCTCATCACCAATGTCCGAGTCGAGGACACTGACGCATCCGAACTCGTTGTCCACAGCAACTTCTACCTGTATCGAACCCGCCTCAAGTCGGCCGTCGACGAATGGGTGGGACGGCGGGAAGACACTCTTCGTCGCGTCGACGGAGACCTCAAGGTGGCACGCCGCTTCATCTACCTTGATCAGACGATTCTGCAGTCTGCGAACCTGAGCAACTTCTTCTAAATCAGATCTCGAACGAAAGATGTGTCGCAATGCATTGGATTCGTGCGTGCTCCGTTGACGAACTCGACGACGGTGATGCACTACAGCTTTCAACAGTTCCTCCAGTCGCTATCTTCAAGGTCGACGGCGAGTACTACGCACTCGACGACACCTGCACCCACGGCCAATCATCGCTCGCCGATGGATACGTCGACGGTGATCAAGTCGAATGCGCCTGGCATTTCGCCAAGTTCGACATCAAGTCGGGCGCCGTGCTCACTCCACCTGCGTCGATTCCACTGTGTACCCACAAGGTACGAATCGACGGCGAGGATGTGATGGTTGCCATCCGTGACCGGGCACAGTCCGCCAGCGGTGCGACATGATTCCTCGCGAGCCAAGCTGCACAATCGTCGGAGCCAGCGCCGCAGGTGTTTCTGCCGCCATCGAGATGCGCCGCGGAGGGTTCACCGGTTCTGTCGTGATTGTCGACAGCGATCCTCACCTGCCGTACGAGCGCCCTCCGCTGTCGAAGACACTATTCGGTTCGGCTGGACAGGAACTGGTACCGATCTATCCAACCGAAACATACTCGGATCTCGGAATCGATCTCCGCGTCGGACAACGAGCACTAGAGCTCGACATTGCGAACCGGCGAGTGCGAACCGGCGACGGAGAGGTAATTCCCTCCGACATAGTCGTTCTCGCGACCGGGCTGGCTGCCAGACGCCTTGATGTGGCGGGATCTGTCGCTCCGAATGTTCTCACGCTTCGGGATGCGGCAGATGCTCAGGCTCTGAGCTTGTTCGTGAAGTCTGGCGGACCCCTTGTGATCGTCGGGGCTGGGTTCATTGGTCTCGAAATGGCCTCTGTAGCAAGGGAACACGGAGTTGATGTCACTGTCGTCGAGGCGTCACCATATCCGTTGTCCCATTCTGTTGGGCCAGTGGTTGCGAGCTTTCTGATTGATCTTCACCGCGAACAGGGAGTGAAATTTGTACTCGGCGCAACCGTCACCGAGCTGACCGGCACTGCACATGCAGCAGAGCAAGTGTGGCTCTCGGACGGTCAGGGGCTCGATGCCTCCGCCATCGTCGTCGGGGTCGGCGCCGAGCCCAATCTCGAACTGGCACGCAACGCCGGTGTCCATACCGATCCGACAGGAATCGTCGTCGACCACCTTGGACAGACCAACATTCCGAACGTATTCGCCGCCGGAGATGTAGCAGTTCGAGAACATTCCGACCTGTTACGACCGAGCCGGATCGAGCATTGGGATTCCTCAGTGCGCCACGGCAGTGCGGTCGGGGCGACGATCGCCGGGAGTCCCACCACCGTCAGCGAACCCATCTATGCGTGGTCGGATCAGTACGGTTCGACGCTCCAAATCGTGGGTCGCGTCCATCCCACAGATCAATTTGTTCTCCGTGACGGAGCCAACCCGGCTCAATTCCTCGGATACTGGATCAGAGACGGGCGCATCGGCGCAGCAGCGGGCCTCGGAGCGTCCCGCGAGATTGCCGTGCTGAAACGAATGATCAGCCAGAAGCTACCGGTGAGCCCCGAGGAATTGCGTGATCGGGACGTGGACTTACGCCGCAGCATCAAAAGCAGCCGGAGCGTGACCTGACGCCCGGTACTGGAATAGCGGCCTCGAGAGCCGCAGCGAGATGCACAGTGATCATCTGTGGAGACGGATGGCTGAGTGGCCACCCGCGGCGCAGATTCTTGATTCGAAACTGCTGGGAGCAAACATGAATGAGTCAATTACCTTTGAATCGACCTACCGTCTGATCGACACCCCTGACTACCAGATTCAGGTGAACGAGGCCGGCACCGGTCACCCCATCTTCATGATTCATGGCACCGGACCAGGGGCTACCGGATGGTCGAACTTCGAAGCGAGCATCCGCGAACTGTCATCGTCGTTTCACTGCATCGCAGTGACCATGCCTGGATGGGGCGATTCGAGCCCGCAGTCACTCCAGACCGGCCGCGACCAGGGACGCGCAATGCTCCAACTCATGGATGCCATGGGTATAGACCGGGCAGCCTTCGTCGGCAACTCGATGGGCGGGGGCATCGGGATGATCATGGCAGCCCAGTACCCGAGCCGCGTGTCCCATCTGATCACCATGGGCGCCGGAATCTACGGCGTGAATGTGTTGACACCCGCAGCCTTGTCCGACGGCATGAAGACAATTTTCGACACGTATAAAGACCCCTCCCCCGAGAACTTTCTGCGACTCGTCGAAGTCATGTGCTACGACCCTGCCTTCGCCACAATCGAACTCGCGGAGGAGAGGTCACGCGCAGCACTGCGCAACCCCGAGCATCTGACCAACTGGCTCGACATCATGAACGCCGGCATCGGCGGGACCGGATTTCTCGAAGCTGCGGCAAAAATGCCGGCATCCGAGATTCCTGCACTCGTCATCCACGGAAGAGACGATCGCACAGTCCACTTCGAGTCGAGCCTGCGAGCCCTCGCGACAATCCCGAACTCTCGTCTAGTGCTTCTCAACCGCTGCGGACATTGGGCCCAGCTCGAGCATGCACGCGAGTTCAATGGGTTGGTCTCCCACTTCCTGGAGGCACACTGATGACCGCAGGACAGCCAGGAGACCCCGTATGTGGGAGTAGTTCACAACGCGCCCGGCGACTTGCCGATTTGTCGATTCTCGTGACGGGTGGAGGCTCAGGACTTGGGAGAGCGCTCGTGACGAGGTTCCTGGACGAAGGCGCACGTGTCACGGTTCTCGACAGAACTCCTGAGAGTCTGGCAGAACTTGACAGTGCCACTCGCAAAACGCTGAACATTGTTGCAGGCGACGTGACATCGGCGGCGGACAACGTCGCAGCGGTGAATTCTGCTGTGAGCGCCTACGGCAGTGTTGACGTCTTTGTCGGAAACGCCGGAATCTGGGACTTCAATCGAACGATTCTCGAGATGACGACGGAGGAAGTCGAGAATGGTTACCGGGAACTGTTCGACGTCAATGTCAAAGGCTATCTCCTGGGTGCGCGAGCAGTCGCCGAACATCTGGCCGAGAGACGAGGCTCGATGATCTTCACATTGTCGAACGCCGCTCTTTACCCCCGCGGCGGCGGGGTCCTGTACACGGCCTCCAAACACGCCGGCGTCGGCATCGTGAGTCAGTTAGCCTACGAGCTTGCACCACATATCCGGGTGAACGCAGTTGCCCCAGGAGGGATGGCGACAAACCTGCGCGGCCCGCAAGCCATGGGACTCGGCGATCAGTCGTTGTCCGATGTCCTGCCGTCACCGGACAGCTTGAAGGACTACTCGGCACTCGATGTAGCTCCTCGGCCCGTGGACTACGTCGACACCTACGTTCTGCTTGCTGCGCCCCAAGAGTCGGCGACGATTACCGGATCGGTGTTCGACATCAGCGGCCTCGGTACACCTAAGCGTGCAGCGGCGGTTACGTAACCCGAAATCGATGCGTACTCCTCGTCGGCACCCGCTTTACGGACTTGGAACCGAGCGCTTCTGATCACAGATGCCAGGCGCTCAATTCAAAGCCACTCCTGGGTCGGGCGATGAGATCGCTTGGCCCACATCATGATAAGTCAGGTAGTCAACTGTTATGAGTTCGTCTGTTTTCGAAGATCCGAAAGTTCACCTTGTTGAGCGCAACAGTTCGGGTACTTACGAATTGTTCCGGGATGCCGAACAGGCCCGGAGATTCTCGAAATCTCTTCCTGGCTCCAGTGTTCGTGAACTTGTTGTCCGTGATTCCCACAGCCCACGCACGGTGACGTTTGAGCGAAGGGTCCGGATATCGGACGGAGTGATCGTTCTCGATCGGTGGGACGAAGAGGTAAGTTTCCAGGCCGTCGACTCGGATGTTCCTGGCGGTGTCGATATCGAGTCATACGAATCGTCGAACGGCGACTGGAACGTAGTCGGTATCGGTCTCGACATCTCGGAGGTACGACGGGCGGTCGACACTGCCGTCAGACCACACATTTCGTGAATCCGCCCAAACATGAGATTTCCTGTGAATGGTCCCCTTGTTGTGCGCTCGGAACGCAAAGGACGAAACCGCTGTCTGCACATCGGTTTCAACCTGCTGAAATCCGCCCTCGTGCGGGCCTTGGATTTGCAGTCGTATTCAGCAGCTGACCTAGATAGAAAGAGCGAACCGTGAGCGTTTCGAAGACCCCGGCGATTCTGGCAGTCCTGACAGTCGGGGTGGGTAGCTTCACTCTTCTGCAGTCCATGGTCGCACCCGTCCTACCAACATTGCAGGCAGAGTTGGGCGCATCTCAAGCAGATTCAACCTGGATCGTCATCGTGTATCTGCTGTCCGCAGCGGTTTGCACACCCATCATCGGACGCGCCGGAGACCTGTGGGGTCGAAGAAGACTGCTCATCTTCTGCCTCACGGCAATAGCCGTGGGTGCGCTGTTATCCAGCCTTGCAGCATCATTACCTTTGATGATAATCGGCCGAGCGATACAGGGCATCGGAGGCGGTGTCCTACCAATCTCCTTCGGAATCATTCGGGCGCATTTCCCCGATGATGCTGTCCCGGGTTCAATCGGCCTCATCGCCTCTATCTCTGCGGTTTGGGCCGGCCTCGGTGTTGTCCTTGGTGGACCACTCGTCGAGCATCTCGGATATCGATGGCTCTTCTGGGTCCCCACAATTCTCCTTGTCGTTTCAATAGCTGCAACGCTGGCGTTCATACCACGGTCCACAAGGTCGTACGGCGGTCGACTGAACATCCTTTCCTCAATCCTGATGTCCGCGTGGTTACTCCCCCTTCTCGTTGGCGCGACCAAGTTGTCGAGCTGGGGATGGAGGTCCCCATCCATAGTGACTCTACTGGCGGCGTCCTCAGTATTCGCAGCTGTCTGGATTGTCTTCGAACTGCAGTCCGAAAACCCCCTCGTCGACATACGAGTTATGCGGATCAGGGAAATTTGGGTTGCCAACCTTGCGTCACTTCTTTTTGGCGCCGGGATGTTCGGGGCGATGGCCTTCCTGCCAGCATTAGTCCAGACGCCGTCGACGGCCGGATACGGGCTGGGGCTTTCCCCGAGCGAGGCGGGACTTCTGTTGCTTTCGCAAACTGCGTCAATGTTTGTAGTCGGGCTGTTCGCGGGCCGTCTCACTGCGAAGTATGGAGCGAGTAGGCTTCTCGCTACAGGTTCCCTCATTTGTGCATTAGGTTTCTTCTCACTGGCAACCGGTGGGGATTCTGTATGGAAATTTGTCGTCACGCTCGGTGTCGTGGGAGTCGGCTTCAGTCTGGCGTTCACGTCGATGTCAAACATGGTGGTCGCGGCGGCGCCTCGTTCACAGACATCTGTCGCAAGCGGCATGAACGTGAACCTGCGCAACATCGGCGGGGCGCTCGGCACGGCCCTGATGGCGATGTTCGTGTCTTCAGGAGTTTCCCCGGACACTCTCCCTAAAGAATGGAACTACTCCTCAGGATTCCTTGCGCTGGGGGTGCTGCTGTTCATCGGAGCGACAGTCGTCGCAGTGTTCGCTCATTCCCGAGGAGTCGTACCCACAGAAGTTCAGCCATCGCGGGATCCCGCATTGGCCTCTCCCAGTGGAAACGACCACGGCGCACGACATGAACAGTAGTCACGCCGAGCTGCCACGCGGCAACGTGGACACTTGCCGAAAGACACCGCCACGCAACGAATCCCACACAGCAGTTCCGGCAGAGCTACGCTGGCGATCTACTGTACGGCGACAACCCGACGGAAACAGATGGGACGGGAGACACCACGGTGCATGTCGATGGTTCGGCGCGAGCCTGTTCTTCGATGCGGACGGTGAGACCTATGGGGAGCGGATACGCCGCGAACGCACCGCGAAAAGCATCTGCCTCTCATGCCCGGTCCTCGCCGAATGCCGAGGCCACGCCGTCCAATATGGTGAGTTACACGGGGTTTGGGGCGGTAGCACTCCACACGACAGGGCCGTGGCGCGGCGCTGACGTCCGAGACCGGGTCTATCTCGCTAACGGTGTTTCGGCGGGTTTTCCATCAGTAAGTTTCCGATCCCGGCCAACGATCGGCGAACGTGATCGCAAACGCGTTCAGAGCAGGCTTCCACCTCGTTATCCATCGTGCCTGGCCTTTGCCTGTCGGGTCCAGTGACCGAGTCACCAGATAGAGGCATTTCAGCGCTGCAGCCTCGGTAGGGAAATGGCCACGAGCTTTCACCGCCCGCCGGTATCGGGCATTGAGGGACTCAATCGCGTTGGTGGAGCAGAGCACTCACCGTATCTCGATGTCGTAATCGAGAAACGGGATGAATTCCTGCCAGGCGTTGGTCCACAAACGGATGCTCGCCGGATACCTCTCACCCCAGTGCTCGGCGAGATCGTCCGGCGCCGCGTGAGCGGCAGCCTCGGTCGGGGCCGCGTAGATCGGTCTGAGATCGTGTTTGAGTGCGTCCCAGTGTTGACGTCCTGAGAGCCGAAAGGTGTTACGGATCAAATGCACGACGCATGTTTGGACCGTCGTGGCCGGCCACACGTTCTCGACGACCTCCGGCAGGCCTTTAAGCCCGTCGCAGACCAGGAAGAACACGTCCCGGGTACCCCGATTTCGAATATCCGTCAGCACCGACATCCAAAATTTGGCGCCCTCACCGCCGGTGCCGGCCCACAAACCGAGCACGTCACGGTGCCCGTCGAGACTGACGCCGATCGCGGCGTAAATCGGCCGGTTCGCGACCTGCCCGTCCCTGACCTTGACGACGATCGCATCGACGAAAATCGCAGCGTATACCTCGTCAAGCGGCCGGGCAGCCCAGTCCTGCATCTCATCGAGCACCTTGTCGGTGATCCGAGAAATAGTCTCTTTCGAGACCGAGGCGCCGTAGATTTCGGCGAAACGCGCGGAGATCTCACCGATCGTTAATCCTTTGGCATACAACGACAACACGATCTCATCGACCCCGTTCAACCGCCGTTGGCGCCTTTTGACGATCTGCGGCTCGAACGTCCCCTCCCGATCACGAGGGACCTCGATCGGAACATGACCGGCCGCCTCGGTCAACACCGTTTTCGAGCGAGTCCCGTTACGAATATTCGTCGACTCCCGATCGGGCGGGGCTTGGTTTTCGTCGTGCCCGAGGTGCTCGGTCATCTCCTCGTTCAGAGCGGTTTCCAGAACGGTTTTGGTGAACTGCTTGAGCAACCCGTCCGGCCCGGTCAGCGACAGGCCTTGCTCCTTCGCCAACCTGACCAACTCCGCAGCCGCCGCAGCTTCCGCGGAGGGCTCGGCCCTCTTCTTCGTCACATCCTCCAGTGTCGCCATCTCGACACCTCCTCGCCGAGCATTCACTCAGCTAGTCGGGCCGAAACACCGATTTAGAGACAGTCCCGGGGCTCGTTCCTGACTTTGCGTGGACGTCCCTCTCCTGCTGCGACTTTCGGTAGAGCGCGATATGCCTCGGCTGGCGTCCTCTGGTTCAGTGCACGATGGGGGCGCTCGTGGTTGTAGAGCCAGCGGAACTCGTCGCACAGTCGCTGTAGCTCATCGACCGCTGTAGCTCATCGACGTCGACTGCCGGCCCGTGATCGGCGTAGAACTCTTTGAACGTGCGGTGATAACGCTCGAGCCTCCCGCAGGTCTGCGGATGCCGCGGCCGGGACGAGAGTTGGGTGATTCCCAGCGCTGTGAGCCGTTCTTGGAAGAACACCGGCTTCTCACCCTTACCCGACTTGAACTGCATGCCGTTGTCACTGATCAACTGCCGCGGCGCACCATGCTCGTCGATTGCGGTCTCCATCGCCCGCCACGCCGATCGCGCGGTGAATCTCCGCGTTGCCGTAGCTCCGATAGCGTAGCGAGCATGATCGTCGAGGAGATCGACGATCCACGCTTTGGAACCGTCGGCAAGCTCGACCTGGGTTCCATCGATTTGCAACAGATCATTCGGGGCGTATCGCTCGAATCGACGCCACGTCCGCGGCGAACGTCGCGGCGAAGCGGACACCAATCCATTGCGCTGCAGGACCCAATGAATGGTCGACGTGGCTGGTGGACGCGTCAAGCCGGACCTGATCAGCCGGGTATGAATCGTCCGGGCACCCCACCGCGGGTTCTCCGTCCGCATCGCCACGATCCTAGCTTCGACCACGGGGTCCGTCTGCCGCGGTGAGGTGTGAGGACGACGAGACCTCGGTTGCAGGGCACTGGCGCCTTCGGTGTTCAGCCGGCGGCGATAGTCGTAGAACGACTGTCGCGAGACGCCGTAGCGGCGGCAGGTATCGGCGACTGTGATGCCGTCGCGCAGTGGGGTCAGCAGGATTTCCAGCCATCGTTCGTTCACGCTCATCGCTCGCACCCTCGAGAGAGTGTCAGGGATGTCCCGCGCACGCAGTGTCAGCTATGTGTCCGGTCCTTACATTTTGGACCGTCGTTTCTGGGCTAGTTTTCAACCGTCGTCAACACACGAGTGCGACGCTAAAGCCGACCATCGAAAACTTCAAGAACACCGCACTAGCTGCTACGGAACGGTTGACTGACAGGGGTTGTGGACATTCAAGCTCCCCGTCCTTGCACGGAAGGGGAGCTTGTGTTTGTGACCACCGCACGATCCACACATCTGCTGATATGCAGGTTTCAGACGGAGCTGAAACTGTCATCCACATGCAGTCGGCCGATCTTCTCTACAAGTCGGGGTCGGTTAGTGGCCCTGCGCCTTCTACTGAGAAGGGGATCGTGGAGCCGTTCGCCATCGCTGCGATCACGTTGACGATAGCAAAGAGGACATTATCCATTTCAATTCACCTCCTCTCTCCGTCTAGAGCCCGGCAGCATTCGCTACTGCATACAGGGCAGAGGTCCTGCTATCGAAATTGGGACCTGCAATGTAAGCGGGCGATCCTGGACCGAATGAACTGACTGGGCCGATGCTGAGGAAGAATACGTACTTGAGGCTTCTTCAAGTTGAATTTCGACGGACTTGGGTCTTTCACAGATGTGATTGTGAGAAGACCTGCACACTTACATGAGTTGTGGACCTCGGTGCCCGGGTGCGCTACAGCAGATCTTTTTTACAATATTCAACCGATAAGCTGCGCGGAGCCTGAGCGCGGACAGTTTCCAACCCCATTGGTCGGTAGTTACGCTCCAACCACTGGAGAAAGGCAGCGAACCGAGGTACCGGCGACCATCGGCTTTGAGGTCGACAGCACTCTCCTGACCGTGCGCGCCGACGAGACAAGTACCCACATCACGGTCAATGAAGAGATGTTGGATCGAACGGTTCACTCATCACGCCGCGCGGCGAAGGCGATGAAGTCGACAACCTGCGGGTCGGCATAAGCCTCCTCGTCACCGACCACAAACGCGAAGAGCCCTGGATAGGACGTCTGGAGATCTTCGGGCACGAGATTCGATTCGACATCAGCCCACCGCAGGCGTTGCTCGTCCGACAATCCGGCCCACCATCTCTGCAATTCGATCAGTACCCCGTCAACGTAGTCAGCCACGGCGTCGGAAAGATGAAAGTGCTCGACATCCTCGAAATCGGCAAACCACGGCCCGGCGAGCTTGGCCCCCTTGGTGAGTATCTCGTCGACGTATTCGATCGGAACTTCTGCGCGAGGGCCGGTGAGGAGAACGCGGCGGGCCCGGCTGTCGAGGGCGGCGAACCAGTTCACGAGTCTGGTCGACAGTCGGCGTCGGCGCTTCGTCACGTGTCGTCAGAGGGGGTGATTTTAGGAGCGCTGGATTGTTCGCTTTCGTGACCTCCACCCCCGATCGAGTAATGGGATAGTAATATGTTCAGGCGCGCTTTCCTTGCCAGGTCGGGGCGCTCGGCTCGTCGGCACTGTCGTCACACACTTTCGCGGCGAGCTCTCAAGCTCGTGTCGTTTCCTTGTCCGTTCCGGCACGTTAGGCCTACCGTCCTAACTCCGCAAGGTTCGGTAGGCCACCTGGACTGCGTACCGGGTGCCGCGACGGGCATTCGACACGCACGGCCCACCCGGCGGGTGGGCCACCTTTACTGCGTTCCGCCGTTCCGTGACAGTCGGTGGCACGTATCGACCTACCAGGTTGGACACACATCCCCGCCTGGTAGGTCAACATGATCTGCGTGCAACCGGGTTGGACTTGGGTGGCACGCACGGCTCACCTGGCGGTTACTGACGAGCTCCCGGGTGAGCCTCCTGGGCTGCGCGGCGGGTGGACCTGATGGCCGTTCGACGCGCACGGCCTGCCCACGGTGCTACTGACGAGCACTGTGGGCAGACCGTCCGGGGTGTTGGGCAGACCGTCCGGGGTGTGCAGCACGCCATTGACACGGACCGGGATCGGCGTCCCGCCCCCATCTCCTGCCGTCCGGCGTCGGATCTCGTCGAGAATCTGCTTGTTCGACATCTGCTGCAGCATCGTCCTCGTTGCAGGCAGAGGCACATTCTCTTCTTCGGTCATGTACCCCGCCGCTACCAGCACCTCCGGTACTGGCGTATCGAACAACGCTGCGACTCGCCGCAGTACCGGCGGAGTTGGGGACCGTGCGATCGTCGTCCACTGGCGCATCAGTGATGGATAAACACCCATCGCGCGGGCCGCCTCCTCAGCACTCTGGTGACCACGAGCGGCAATCTGATCTCGAACCCAACGCGCAAATCCTGAAGGCATAGGCGCCATTTTCCCATGCGATATTTGAATGTTCGCACAGCGAAACAGTCCGAGAGTTACGCGACCGGATCAGTTATCCCCATGTGCTGTGCATGAATTGGGGATAGTTCAATACTCAAGTATCTGTGACTCCACGAAGTCTGGTATCTGGCACTGAGTGCACATAATCTGCAGAGGCGACGCCGGACTTAGCCGAGCTGCGGCGGAGCAGTGCCCCTTCGGACACGCAAGTCACGCGTTCCTTCCGGTGAGGCACCGAATACTGCGCGTCGACGGGAAATCAAGGGCTCGTTTGCGCGCACGGCCCACCGGATGCTGACACTCACCTTTCACTTCGGTGGGCCACCCCGAATGCGTGCTGGGTACCGCGAGGTGGCGGCTTCGGCGCGCACAGACCCGCCGCGTTGGACCCCTATTCCGACGCGGCGGGTCACCCGAACTGCGTGCCTCATCCTTGGTCGGATCTTGGGGCGCGCACCGTCCGTCGACACGGTGGAACATGTCGACGGACAACCGTCTTGCCGAACCTCCCGGCGATAGAAATTCGGCGAGCCTCCGACAATTCCGCCTTTTCAAGGCGACGGTTCAGTGCGCACGGCTCACCGATCGCGCGCTCGCACTCTTACTTGTCAGTCATTCCACGAACGAAAACTGCCCCCCCCCCGACCCCACCGCTGGACGCGACGCGACCGGCGGACATGGTCGCGAGGGTCAGGTCGTTGCGATCGCGATAAATGGTGCGCCGCGCCACCGATGGCGACCACGGATGTGGTCATGTCCCAATCGGGAAGCGTCGCAAGTATGTCCAATTCGCGGGTCACGACACCGAGAGTTCTCACCGCAGAACTCACAGCTGCGCCACCGTCTGTCACCAGACTTGTGCGCGAGACCGGCGACGGGACTGTCGGCGCAGAAGCTGACCGCCAGCCGACCGCCGACCGCCGACCGCCGACCGCCGACCGCCGAGAGAATCGGGCTCCTCGGTTTCGGCACAACAATCCTGGGGGGATGCACCTTCGAGCGGCGTAGAAACCGAAGTCCGAAACGACCAAAAGGGGCAACCAATCGACTGGAACTAACAAGAGATAACAATGACCGTCGTACGTGATCCGGTAGAGCTGAGCCGGGAACTTGGTGTCAGCACTTGGTGCGCTGAGCGCGTTATGCGGGCAGTGTCGAGATCGACCGCCCGCATGCGTGTTTCGGCGCTTTGCTCTCGATGTGTGCCCACACGGACAGGTTAAGTAATAGGATGGTAAAGCAATCGACACCAGGAGAACGCCACGTGACGGACCTCAGCCCACAAGGACGTGCCCACCTGCGCAAGAACGCGCAGACCTTCGGTGACGAAGCGATGGTCGACGTCCTCGACGCCCTCGACGCCGCCCTCAATGAACGCGACGAACTCCGAGACCTGCTCGTCGACCAACTCTTCGCCACCGCTCAAACCGACGCCGCAAGCGACGAGCCTGGAATCTAGAGAAATACTTAGATCTGGTAATAATGGCCAGTGAACACTCACGGCATCGCCACAGCAAACCCGCACCAGAGGCTCCTCATCGCCACCGCCCTCGTCAACAGGTACCCCACGCCGATTCAAGTGCTATGCCAGCAAGAGGAACCGACAGCCGCATGACAGAAGAGGAAATGCGCGAGGAGATCCGAGCTCGCGCCACCCAAGCAGTCGGTCGCGATATCGACGACGGGTGGGTCGAATTGATCAACAACGTCATCCGTAACAAAGCCCCCGAAACGAACTGACGTCACATCGTCCAGGGGCGCGGATGGATCTGTCGACGCTTCAGCCGCTACACAGAAGACGGCTCGATAGCCGGCACCGGTGGCGCTGCGGTGGTCAGCATGAAGCCTGGCCGGAGGAAGACCTTCACCGTTCTGTCCGTCCTTAAGTACGCTCGTTACAAGGTCGATATCGATTCGATTTTGTAGAAAACTTGATCGGACTCACTAGGACGGTTGTCAGCCTCAGCTCCAGCGCCACCTCTCGCCATTTGAACACTGATGCGATAATAACGTCCGACACATCGGCCTGAAGGCATGGCTGCAAAGAATGTGCGCGCAGAGAGAGTCAACAATGAGTCCGCGAAATACCTGGTTGTCGACCCGGTCCACAGAACTGCGCGCTATCCTCCTCGACCTCGGCCTGACGCTCACCGATACCGAAGCGCAAACAATTCTCGATGACAAAGTCAATGAGTATGCGACGCTGATGCGCGTCAGCCGTCAAACAGCTCAGCGCAGTTTTGGTGATGAACACCTGGCCCGGTTTGCCCGGTCGCTAGCACTCTCCATTTCGGACGAAGCTCCGGGTGCAAACCTTGTCGAGTTCGAGCGAACGATCTCGATGTCCATCCCGGCGGTGGGGCTGACAACCGCAGCTTTGGCGGAAGCGCTTAAGGTAGCGCACGCCAACCTCAAGGCCATCGCCATCAGCGAAGGGTTGAGTCATCTCTCGACCCTGGGGATGATCACCGCAGAGGCCAGTGCGTTTCTCGTGCCCGTCCCGCGTCCGCTTCTACTTCGAATCGCCCGGTTTCTGGACATGGCAGGTACTTCCGTCGAGGACGGTGCGAACTTGCCGGAAGGACTTGCGGAATCAGGGCGCGCGCAGTTCGCTGAGATCCTCAGCGTTGACGCTGACGGGATCCGTGCCATTGCGAACGACAACAGCGACGACGCGCCCGAGTTGTGGCGGACGCCGAATCCTCATTGAAAGAACAAACTCGGAGGTTCCGCGTTGCGGACTCTTTGCGATCGCCACGCGACCGGAGCGGATGAGTGCCTACGTAAAAATGGCTGTCTTTGAACAGGAGTGCTGTGTTCGGAAACAACCCTCGATACTGTCGAAGCGCCAGTAGGATCCGAGCATGACTTCTGTTTCCGTTTTCGTAGATACTAAGAGGCGCCCCTGGTCGAGCTTGGTGCGATTGTGAGTAACGATGACGAGTACATAGAAGAAATCCGCGTCGTTCGACGGAAGAAGAACACCTACAGGTCGAAATCATCGAAGTCCAAGGATTTCGAGAGCGATCTCCTTCGCAGCAAGACCTCCAAGAATGTTGCAGGTCCGACCGAGTCCCGACCGGTCAACGAACAGGAACTTCGTGAGAGGTACCAGAGCCCTCCGATCTTCGTTACGCACGCAGCCCCTTATCCACGCGAACTGACTCCGAGTCAACAAGCACTCGCCGACGTCATAGCCGACGCGGGTAGTGTCGTGATACGCGAGTTCCTGGTCCCGCTGATCAGAGACGTCGCAGCTCCCGCGGCCAAGGCGAAACTGGGTGAGTTCGCGGCGCATCAGCGTATTCGGGCGCTGGAACGAGCTGAAGCTAAAACGACATCATCCGACGCTGACGCTGCGCAGGTCGACGTTGCGGACGAGGAAAGCTTCGCTCCCGTCGCCGATCTGGAAGTTGCGGAGCCTTCGATCCCGATCACCCGAAGCGCCCTCATGCTCGCCCAGTTGCAGTTGAAACTCGCGCAGGACTACGCCGCCAAGCAACAATGGCTCATTTCGCACGCCGAGGTTGTAGATGAAGATCTTTCGCCGGAACTGGAGCAATCCCTCACACGAATGATCGAAGGCAGGGCGAATGAGCTCAATGATACGGAGCGCGAAGCGGTTGCGGCCTTCCTTCAGCAGCCCGGGAGTATCGCGGGCAGCAAGCCTGCGCTGGCTCCTCAAGGAAGACTCCGACGAGTCGCGGACGAGGTCCGCAAGGTACCGAAACGACCGCGTAGGCCCAGAGAGGCTCCATAGCCTGTCTCCCGTTGCTGCGCGCGACCGTCAGTTTGCCTCGTTGCCCTGACGCGTACTCCCTGAACTACAGCCCGACCGTGATAGCCAAGTGTTTCTAGTGACTGGCGTCGAACCCCTCGATAATTTCTTTCTTAACCCTTCCGCGACTCGACACCTCGTACCCGTTGCTGTTGGCCCAGTCCCGGATTGCCTGTAGCTGTTCTGGTGATCGATGAGGGGTAACGGTCTTCGTAGCAGCTTGTGCCCCGCCGTTCTTCTTGGCCGTGCCAACTTTTTGGGCGGACTGAATGAACGGTGCCAATGCTGCTTCAAGTTTATCGGCGTTCGTTGGCCGTAGATCGATCTGGTAGTCGGCGCCTTGGTACGAGAACGTCACACGCTGCTCGAAGCCCGAATCGATCGGCTTTCCGTCGAGGTCATCGGTGAAGGTGCGGATGAAGATTTCGGCCATAGTGAGGACCCCCTGTTTGTTTCGGAAAAGATGGCAGCCAGCCAGCACCATACAGTCAATTCGGTGCGTCCTTGGAAAGTGGTCGTACCTGGAGTCGCGGGAACTGACCGCCAAGGGCTGACGTCAGACGCGTACTGCCCAGGTTGGTCGCCATCGAGGATCAGCCACGGCGATATGCTGCACTCCCGATGCGGCGATCAATGCGGCACGGTGACGACCGTCCACCCACGTGCCTCCACTTCCGATATCGAGCGGGCGGGAGTGGAACTCGCTCCACGCAAACAGGTCGGGCCCGAACAGCCCGCACTCGTCGCCGTACAACACCCACGTCTCGAAGTCCCATCCGGTCGCCCGCTCCTGAACCACTGCAGCACTCAAGTATGCGATGGCCAACCAATCGACAGCGGGATACCCCTCGTGAAGTTGCCAATTGTTCGACTCCACCACCGCCCCTGTGACTTTCGGCAGGGTCGACACCGGTCGAACGACAAAATCCACGAACGTGCATCTCCCGTAAACGCTGGTAAGTATGCAGTGAGAGCAAAACGCCTTCCGGTCGCCCGATGCGATCGGGTGCGGCGGCAAAGCAGAAAGTACTCCCCCAGAACGCACTTCACGCAATTCTAAATGGCATGACCCCATGAAGTGACCCGCAAGTTATGAGAATCCTTCCGCCCTGATCAAGGGCATGAAAGGCTACAACTCATGGCTGGACGTAAACGGCACACGCCCGAACAGATCATCCGAAAACTGCGCCAAGGCGACGAACTCGCCGCCAAAGGCACCGACATCGAGGAAATCGCCCGACAACTCGATGTCTCCGTGCCGACGCTCTACAACTGGCGCAAGCAGTACGGCGGTATGAAAGCCGACGACGCCAAAGAGTCAAGGAACTCAAGAACGAGAACGCGCTGCTCAAGGAGCTCCTCGCTGAAGCCGAACTCGAAAAGGCGGCACTCAAGGAAATCGCTCGGGGAAAATTCTGAGCCCGACCGCCAAACGAAACGCCGTGACGATGCTTCAGGAGACGATGGGACTCTCGCAGCGGTTCGCCTGCAAGGTCGTCGGGCAACCACGATCGACTCAGCGGAAAGAGCTTAGGAAGAACATCCCGGACGATCCGGACGCGGATCTGCGGAAGTGGTTGCGAGACTGGGCCAAAGCCAACCAAAGAAAAGGGTTCCGCCGGGCGTGGGCGGACTTGCGTGCCGCCGGCTGGGTGATCAACAAGAAGAAGGTTCAACGTCTCTGGCGCGAGGAAGGATTGCGGGTGAAGGTGCGCAAAATCCGTAAACGTGCAGGCGCCTCGACCATTCCGATCACCGAGGCAGACGCACCGAAAGTCGTGTGGGCGATCGACTTCCAATTCGATTCGACGACGGACGGGAGGAAATTCAAGATCACGTCGATGGTCGACGAACATACGCGTCAGTCGGTGCTCAACATCGTCGAGAGATCCATCCCGGCAGAGGATCTCGTCGCAGCTTTGGAGAAGTCGTTCGCACTCTGGGATGGCCCGCCGCAAGTACTGCGGTGCGACAACGGGCCTGAGTTCATCTCCGAAGCACTCAGGACGTTCTGCGAGGATCACATCGGTATCGGCT
The DNA here is from genome assembly GCF_030208925.1 of Rhodococcus sp. MEB032. Lineage (NCBI taxonomy): Bacteria > Bacillati > Actinomycetota > Actinomycetes > Mycobacteriales > Nocardiaceae > Rhodococcus > Rhodococcus sp. MEB032. Next base: position 13,673 of record NZ_JARVSY010000017.1, on the reverse strand, counting down.
ACGTTCCACCCGGTCAGCCGTGGAAAAACGGCTACATCGAGTCCTTCAACAACCGTGTCCGTGACGAATGCCTGAACATGAACGAATTCCACAGCCTCCTCGAAGCCCGAGTGGTCACCGAGAACTGGAAGGAGGACTACAACAACCGGCACCGTCATTCATCGCTGGCGTACCGAACTCCGAATGAGTACGCTGCCAGCTGTATTCACACGCATTGATTCTCTGATAGCGAGTGGCTCATCAAATGGGGTCCTACCATAAAGTCTTATGCGTCGAGCCGACGCTTCAAGGTATTTGACACTGTGGCGCTCGGAATCTCAGATTTGGCCCGGATCGCCGTCGGTGCGTTGTCGCCGACCGACGCGTCGTTGTTGCTCGGCTCGTTCACGGCACGCCTGCCGGAACGCCTGCTCGGCTGCGGGGCCATACGCTGCGATCGTTCGCGCCCCTTCGGCATCGACGTGCGCAGCGACCCCAGCTAAGTCCGGTAGCTCACCCTGCCCGCGACCGGCGACCAGCCACAAAACCGACCCGAACACCGGGACGAACAGGATCACCACCATCCACAGCGACTTCGGCAAATGCTGAATGCACCTCACATCCCGCGTGACAACATCCACCAGGCAGAAGACCCAAAGCGCCATCGACGCAAGACTGAAAACGAACAACGGCACGGCACCTCCTCCCGAATACGTATTTCTTGCAGATCCTATCGAAAGTCGTAGAGGTAGTGCAGCCTTCAAATAGTTGTAACTTCGCGAAGACTGGTATCAGCTTCTTTGTGTCACCTATTGTTCCGATTGGCGTCGTAGTTTCCTTGTTTCCGCTAACGAGGGAGATGGCGCCTGCACCCCGCCGGCGGTGTCCCCAAACCGTCGGCGGGGCACCACAATCGGCGTACCGCTTCCGCCTCGGTTCTCGGTACGCCACGCTCAGACTGCGCGCCGAAGATTCCTCCATGTCCCTTCGGCGTGCATCGCTCGCCGGTCGCGGTCTCCGAACACTGTGGCCGGCGAGCTCCCCCTGCTGTGACAACATCGAGAGGGTCACCTGCCTGGCATTTTCCGGGCGCCGGCCGCGGCTCCGAGCATGCGAAGTACTATTCGTACCGTGCGTCAGCGGTTCGTCGGCTCACCGCACACCGCCTACCTTGGATCATTCCGCCGAGCAAACAGGTTAAGGCCACTCGAACTGCGTGCCACTGTTCGTGACAGTCGGTGGCATGCACGGCCCGCCGGGTTGAACACCTAACCTCGACCTGGCGGGCTACCAATGAACTGCATGCCGCTTTCCGTGGCGGTCGGCGGCATGCATGGTCCACCGGGGCGACGCTCGCATGTTCGCCGGTGGACCACCCAGGCTGTGCGCCAGACGGACGTGATGGCTGTTCGGTGCACAGGGGCCTGCCAAGCTTTCTGCACTGAAGACTCGGCAGGCCACCCCGATCCAGCGATCGAACCATTCCTGATTGCACGAGTCCGTTTTCGTCACGACACAGTATCCACTTAGCTACATGGCGAAAGTATCTGGCCCTCTGCCCGCCAACAGTCCAGTCGCGGCATCGTGACACCTCCCCGCTGCTCCACGCCTAATCGGGTCGAAAGGTCATGGGACCTAGAGACTTTCGACCTATTTAGGATAAACGATGCGAATGGAACGATGCGGGAGTGAAAATGAACTCTCAACTCTTTATGCCCAGCAGGCGTCGGGCCAGGCGTTACAGCCCCACTCGTTGGTGGAGCACGGCACTCATGGTGGGCCTCTGTGTCATCACCGGATTAATCATTGCCGCCAGTGTGCGCCTCGATGGCCGCCACTGGAGTTGATCGGCAGTACTTCAAGCCTCAATTCGCTGTAACTTGACGAGGACTGGTATCACTTTCACCGCGTCCCCTAGTGATCGAATTGACATCATGAGGTCTCCGTTTCCGCCAATGAAGGAGATGGCACCCGCGCCCCGCCGACGGTGTCCCCAAACCGTCGGCGGGGCAGCATGTTCGACGTACCGCTTACGCCTCGGATCTCGGTACGCCCGGCCCACCGGCCGAGTACACACGGACTGATCACCGGCCCGGTCGGTGAGCCACTCAGACTGCGCGCCGCGCCATCATCGATGACAGGATTTCACTTCCGCAGCTCATCATCGTCATGGTCGATTGAGATATCGGCGACTGGCCTCGAAGAAGCCGAACCTACTTTCGGGTTTCCGAAAGCACAGGTGCGTACCGTTCCCGGCGTACGATCTCAACTGCTCGACTGTCGGCCCGTCATCCCCATCGATGGTGGCGCGACGATCCGTCTTGTGCGCCGCCGTGTCTGCTGCGAGCTGCTCGCGTCACTACTCACACATATCGTCACTCACACATATCAACGCCTGGCCACATGCACCGACGAAGCGTTCAGACGGCGACTCGCCAGCACATATTGGCACGCGGCGATGACGTGCGATAAGGCGACGAACCCAGCCTCGACATACGACGACCAATGCCCCTCGTCGATCACGAGTCACCGTGACCACGTATGCAGGACGACTTTCAACGGACGCATCGAAAGCACCGATGACACCGGACTTGATCAGCCCACCCGGGAAGACAAGGAATCCCTTGATCCCGGCCACCCCCGGATCGTCTTCAGCTGCTCGGAGAATGGCCCCGATCCCGCCACTGCAGCCGGGGCCGTGCTCTTCACACGGGACGCGCTCGCGGCGAGCTAGATCGACGGCTGGTAACGCAGCAGCGAAATTGTTTCGTGGAGAATGAATTTGTCCCCTGGAGGTTGACGTGAGTCTGCCGTTCACCAGGCATGCGGCCCCCAGGTCGTCGACTTTCTGGTCGAAATATACTTTTCAATGTAAGACGACACATGAACAGGCTGAATTGGTCTGACAAACGCGCGGAGGGCGACTGATCAGCATCGACGCCTGCTCCACTCCGTCGATACGGCAGTCACATCATCCGTTGACACCTTGTTATATTCTTCGGCTAGCCAAATCGAGGAGTTAAATGTCCGGTTTGTCTCGTCGTCAGTTCATGAGCTTGACGGCCGCGTCAGCTGCGCTCTGCGGTGTAGCGCCTGCCATGCTGGGCAACCGCGTGGCATTTGCGCATACTCCGATTGGAGCTGCCTCGTCGACGCTGACCGAAACGATTCTTCGTGCTGCGGGAGACCCGCATTCGTATCGGACATTGAGGGCAGGTCCGGGCGAGGAGCATCTTCCGCGCCTGGACATTTTGCGCAGAGCTCCGGCCGAGGCCAGAACGCAATCCCGGAGATCGATTCTCTACCTCGGCCATCTCTCGGACATGCACGTCATCGATTCGCAGTCACCGGCGCGAATCGAACCGATGATCATCCAAGATCATTCGGCATGGGGTTCTGCATTTCACCCACAAGATCCGTTGACCGTTCACGTGACCGCTGCGATGGTCAAAGCGTTCGCCGACAACACCATCAGCCCCGTCACCGGTGCGCTGCTCGGCGCTGCGACGGTAACCGGCGACAGCGCCGACATGCACTCGCACCTCGAATTACGCTGGTACATAGATGTTCTCGACGGTGTTCCGGTCACATCGAACAGTGGATCACCGACGGCCTTCGAGGGTGTCCAGGCTTGGCCGGACGCGCACTGGGCATACAGGCCGGACGATCCGTCGGGAGGATCGTTCGGGGATTACGGATTTCCGGCGCTGCCCCGACTGCTCAGCGACGCCATCGCCAAGCCCGTCGAATCGGTAGGACTGCCGGTGCCGTGGTACGCGGTATACGGCAACCACGACACCCTTCTGCTCGGCACGTTCGGATTGTCTTCGCAACTGCATTCGCTTGCAGTCGGATCCGAGAAGTCCTACACCTTGCAGGCGACCGCGACGTCCGCGCTCGCCGGCTATGCCTCGACGGCAAGCCCACTGCAATGGATGATCGACGCGCTAGGCGTACAAACCGGAACCAGACCCGGCTTTCGGCGAGTCACAGCAGATCCACAGCGCTATCTGTTCGAACAGCGCGAATTCATGGCTGAACACTTCGATACCGCCGATACGCCCGGCCCCATCGGACACGGATTCACCCAACACAACCTGGATTCGGGCGAAACCTGGTGGTCGACCGACATGACGCCACATGTTCGAGCGTTCGGACTCGACACCTGCAACGCGGTCGCCGGCGCCGACGGCGCCGTACCCGAGGATCAGTTCGACTGGCTCCGAGAACAATTGGAACTAGCACAGGCGCTGAAGAAGCTCGTTCTGATCCTCACCCACCACAACAGTCTGACCTCGGAGAACCGCGCTCAGCGTCCAGGTGTGAACAAGAAGCTGTACGGGGCTGAGGAATTCGTCGATCTGCTGCTCGCGTATCCGGTAGTGATCGGTTGGTTGAACGGGCACACACATCAGAACCAAATCCTGGCGCACCGAGACGGTGACCGCGGATTCTGGGAGATAACCACCGCGTCGTGCATCGATTTTCCACAACAACAGCAAACTGTCGAGATCGTCGACAACCGCGACGGAACGCTGTCGCTGTTCACCACGGTTCTCGATCATGCGTCTCCGATCACTCCGGGCTCCTCCGGCGGCTACCTCGATCTTGCGTCACAGAGTCGCGAACTGGCCGCCAACGACTGGGCTGAGAACCCCTTGATGAGAAGAGGATCGGCCTTGGACCGCAACACCGAACTCCTTTTGCCCGCACCTTTCGACATGGAAGCCGTCACGGACGGATCGCTCGAACGGCAGCACCTCGACGAGCATGCCCGCCTGCTCGCGTATCACCAACGGGCACCACGGTGAAGCGGCTCGTCGCGGGACTCGCACTGGTGGTGGCGCTCGGCGGATGCTCCCAGGTGGACGCCCTCGCGCCAGTGGGTGGGGCCGCAATCGCGGACATGCGCTACGCGGCCAACGAAGTGCTGCTCGAGAAGGACATCGACATCCTGGTGGCACCGGTCTGTTCCGGGGAAGGTCTCGAGCTGCGTTGCACCGGCGAAACCGTCAACAGCGAGACCATCACGGCTACGTCGACATCCGAGGACGAGAGCACGTTCGAGTTGGTTGTCGGCACCGCGACCGTCTACTCGGGAGACGTGCAATCCGTCCTCGATCGCAACGGGACGGTCGGTGCGCCGTGAAGAGCCTGACGCGCGCTCTCCTCACGCATGTGCCGATCATCGTGGTGGGTGCGGTGTTTCAAGCCCTGTTGGTTCTCGGCAATCCGGTCCCGACGATATCGTGGTGGTTTTCCGTCCGAGTACTGGCTTCGGTGTTGGTGTTGATCCTCATGCTCTGGCTGACGATGGGTTTCGCTGCGTACACGGACACCCGATTTTCTCCGCGGTTGTTGCTGGCGGTGACAGTCGCTGTGCTCTGCGGGATCGTCGCGGGAGTTCTGAACCCGATTCTGCCTCTACTCGTCGCCGTGATTTCCCTGCCTGTCTTGTCGGCAGTCGCCGTTGGACCGTTGAAGGCAGTCGCACGAACTATCGCATTCGCTCCGATTCGTGCCTTCCTCGGATCTGTCGGCTCTGCCGTGCTGATCATCGCGAACGTGGTAGCCGGACTGCTTCTCGGGTTCTTCGTCACTGGAGTCGTCACCGCGGCACTCACGTGGCTCGTCTTCGGAATCAGTGCAACGATTCTCGCGACGTACTGGGCATCCCTTCACCGACGCGCGCACGCGTCGCAACCCTACTTCAGTGCGAAACCAAACCGCATCGAGACGCGCCACCCCGCCTGAATAACACGTACCGCTCGACGCGGAGACTGTCGCGGGAAACACTCGAGCCTGTGCGAGTACGTTCATCGCAGCATCCAGCTCACTGCTCGTCGACCGCACGCCGAGTCCGGGGACAGGTGCGAACCGGTGAATGTAATTCAGCGGTTCGCACCTACCAAATCAACAGTTGACGACGTTTAGTGAGCAACCTTGAAGATCGGCATCTGCATACTGGCGGCTACCTACCTCATCGAGACATACGAGGCAGCAGATGATCTGGACCGCTCTCCGCCTCCTCACTGAACCTAATCACCGACATGGCCGCCAAACTCCGAACTTCCGATCACTGCCACGCGATACCCGCTGATTCACCGTCCTACGTCCGCCTCACCTGAGCGATAATCGGCACACGCCATACAGGCAACGGACCGACATTCAGTTCCACTCCGCCACAGTACTTTCCAGAAAAGGCAACTAGTATCTCGCAGAGAAAAACACGTAAGACGCTGATACCCAGCAGATACAACACAATTCGATGTCACCTATCCGACACCCTCCATACGGGCGCACCGTCACTTACCTCACGCGTGAAAATCAGCAATGACTCACCCTCAACCTCCAACGACAGCACCCCTCCCTCGTTCAACTGTGCGCGCCTGTTCGATCTGACAACCGGGGAAGCCCTGCACCCTCAGAAGTCTGTAACACCCCTACTCTTCGATGAATCAACGACGTTGAGATGCATACAATCTCAACTCACCGCGCCGGGGCTCACCCGGTGGTCAGGGTCTGGATCAACAGCATCCAGGTGCTCGGCCCGGCATGGTCGTTCGTTGGGCCTACCCGGCTCGCGGGGTTTCGGCGATTTTACATCAGCAGACTTCCGAACTACCGGCCACGGTCAGCGAGCTTGATCGAAGACGCATTCAGAGCAGGCTTCCACCTCGTTACCCATCGCTCTGACACGCGCCTGTCCGGTCAGGTGAACGAGTCACCCGGCCGAGGCATCTGAGTGCCGCAGCTTCGGCGAGAATTCGTCCCCGCCTGTCAGGTCCCCGATCGGACGATCGCTGGACGCTGCTTCCCTCAGCGATCTACGAGATCGTCAAACGCTGCCCACACTACGGGCAAGATCAGGGCGGCGAAGGATCTGGTTGCGATCACGATTGAGCGCATCCCAATGCGCGCCATCCCGACAGTCGAAAAGTGTTGCCAAAAAGACTGATTGCACACATCTAGACCGTGCAGGCTCGCCACATTGCTGGTGCAACTTCCGGCTGGTGCAACTTCCGGCAAGCCCTTGAGCCCGTCGCAGACCAGAGTGTCCACAAAAACTGTGCCCCACCAGCCGGTAAGACCGTACGCCTGTTCAACGCCTGCGCCCCTTGAATATTCGATGGTTCGTTTTCACCCCGAGATCGCTCCATTTACAGCAACAATGACGTGTCGCGGCCGACATGCCCGCACTCGCGCCTGAACCGTGCAATGAACCTCGCGTTCCTTGACAAGCGGTATTCACCTCACGAAGACGGGACACGCCCCGATTCCGACAACCACGGACTGTCGGGGAACTGCAATATCGGTGCACCGGATCGGCGCAGGCCAGGGTGACCCTGTTGTGGTCACTGCGGATCAGGGAGAGGCCACCGCGACAACTAACCCGATGACAAAACCATCCTAAAGCCAACAGTTCTGGCTACGCCGTGACGAGAACGGCGCGTACCGGATCCCACCGGTGATGCAGTCGCTATGAGGCACACCAGCATAGTCATCGTGTGCACCACCCATAGCGATCGAGGGTTCGCCAACGCAATCGCCGCCGGAATCCAAGCGCCAGGACTGATTCCGGGCCACACACCGCAGACATGAGCCTGTTGGAACACCACACCAGCGAGCACGGCAGAGCACTTGCTCTCATACCACCCGGGGGACATCGATTGGCACGTAACGGAGCGCCCCGTACTCTGGTTGCCTGCGAAAGGACTACCCCGCTCGAATCGTTTTCTTTATTCAGGGAATTGGCGCACCATCACGGAAGTTGCTCGAAGTTGGCAGGCACCGTGCCCGCTGGAGGCAGAAGATCCGACAACAGCACCCGTGCAGGGATCGCCGACGCGAGGACCTCCGATGCCAAACATGTCGCGTGATCGACCCAGCGGCAACGCTGCGGGGTCGCGGCGATCGTCTAGGACATGGAAGGCGATCGCTCCCCGACTGCGAGAACACCAACCCCAGCTACCGCAATAAGCCCCCGTGCGAAATCGGCGCATACCTAAGATTATGCCGACCAGTTTCCAGGCATGAGAGAAGCTCAAACCCGGTCTACAACATCTCTACCGCAACTGGCTTGAGCGTGGCGAGTTGGTGCAGCATAGGCAAAGCTCGGCTCCTTCATAACCGCCTCAGACCCCGCGTGCGCAGCGGCACGGTTCGCCAGGGATGAGCACTCACGATCGAGCCGCGTCCAGCCCGTCGGACGCAGAAACCGCCGCTCACCCTCTCCTACAACGAAACTGTGCACGCATGACATCAATATCCGAACCGTCACGGAGCCTGATTCCACCAGTGCAAGTGCACTCGTTCACCATGCATGCGCTCTCGGATGTTGAAGAATCTTAAGGCTTCTCGAGCAGTTCGTTGACCCACGGAAATGTGCGTTGTCAGCATTCGTGTTTGGCGAGCCTGCCTGCATCTTGCTGGTGAGGATTCAGGTGGTCGTCGGGATCCCCGTCGCGAGCGAATCGATCACGATGCGAGTCCGCTGTCCGCGGCTGATCGACCGGCGGATTCCATCGACTCGACGGCTACCATCTCCTCATCCGGACCTGAGCTTTCGCTGGGTCACGGTCTTTCTTGCCGTCGACCCCGCGCCCCTGGCCAACGAGTTCCGCTACATATTCGCGAAGGTGGTGTGAGCCGCTGGACGGTTGTCGTCCACTTCCTTCTCGCTCCCACATATTGCTAGGAGTAGGGCGCCGGCACCGAGTGCAACCATGAGTTTTCTCGCCCACCAGCAATGCATGCCAGACCGGTCAGACGGTATTGCTGGGCAAGGAGATTGACGACGACAGACACCACTAATATTGCCAGCCATGGAGATGCCAAAGATGATGACCGTCACTGAAGTGCAGAAGGTTTCGCGCCGCGGCGAGAACTGGGTCCGCGGAGCCGCGAACAGCGGTGCCCTGAAGGCCCAGCCGAGACGAATGGGTCAGTGGTTTCGATTCCTCGAAGACGATGTGAACGACTGGATCCAGCGAGGAAGTCCGCAGTTTCCGCCCAACGCTCGCAAGACGCGGTAGCCATCGCGGTGACCTCCGCCTCGATCACGAGGTTCAGGCACCGTCTACACAACCCCAATCCCCTTTCCCGGATGAGGGTTGGAGTCCGCCAACTGCCCGAGGTCAGCCCGGAATAGTTCTTCTGCCGAATGGTCAGTGGGAATTTGGGTACACACCTGGGGTAAGGACGCTCGTAATGGAAACCTGAGAACAAGGCAAGCCAAGGTAGCCGCCCTGTGGCGGATCCGCGGTCGCCCGGTCCATGGCGAACAATCATGGTGCCGCCTGCAATATCGGTTCATTGGTCTTCGTCGGTCTTTGAGGTTGCTCGGCGCGGTTGGCCTGCCATCAGATCGGTCCAATGGCACATCGGACACCACAGCTCGTAGCTGACTGTGCCCGTGGGAAAGCGGTCGTCGAAGGGGAAATCCTGCACCGTCAAATCGTGTCGATTGCAGTGTGGCAGCGAAGGTCTTCGAAAGTTCCTTCCCGATTCTGGCGGCAAACAACCTCACTGCAAGCTGTGTCGGTAGGTGCACGATGCGCCGAATCGGGAGGGTCTGAAATCGGCTTGAGGTAGATCGGGAGTCAGCGAGGGCACAAGGTCGGGTACGGACCCTCGGGGTCTTTACGCGAGCCTGTTCGGACGGGTAGCGAGGCATTACACCGGCATCCGGAAGCCTTGGATCGCTGCCCGCCCACGAACTCCGTGCGTGAGGTTGCTGAAAGTTGCGTCCGCGCTGCAGAGATGGCACGTCCCTTGGTCTCTGTCACATGCTGCTCAGCGGAGAAAAATGGCCGCGAGAACCGCCGGCGGAAGGACGGCAGTACCCCCGCCCCCACGACTCGGGCGACAATCGAGGGATTGTCGCCCGACGGAAATCACCACAGTGATTTGCAGTGCCAGCGACAACAGCCACACCCATGGCGCCGAGTGCGAGGAGTTGGGGCACGGCAACGGAATGTCCAACCATGGTGGAGTTCACCGAATCAACCCTTCGGCGACAAATCCCTTGACTGGGTGTGTCCCCATCTCTGTTGCGGCGGTACGCAAGAGCGCATTCTTGCGGAGATCGTTTCCGGGGTACCGGGCGCGACGATTAACGATGTTTGTTCGCGAACGGCCATCTCGATGTCGACGTCGATGACGACGAAGCGTACATCCGATCAATTCTGGCGTGTATGCAGGCGTTGAGAATGAGGTCCCGTGCTGCGACGGTGTCGGCGGGTGCCCACACTGCGAATCCACGAGATTCTGCGCGCTGATCTGCGATCCACACCGCAGACAGCAGACGTCCTCCGAGCGACTCGATCAGCATCCCAGATGCAGTGCGGCGTTGTGGTCGTGAGTCGAAATCACTCTGACTTGATGCCGAGTGAGGTGCAAGCGGTGCAGGGTCTTGAATGCGACGTCAGAGTCGGCGGCAACGAAGGCACCTGGAAACGCGGGCTTCTGTCGGATGTGCTCGACCTGTTCGCAATGCCTTGCCGCACAACCCGCGAGGAATACCTACCCTCCGCCGGTACGCGCAAGCACGCCCATGCAATCAGGTGTATGCCCTGACAAATCGACCAGCAGAACCGAGCAGTCTCAGAACAGGTCGTGAGAGGAAGTCGATGTCGCGATTGGTGGACCGTCGAGGTCGTAGCCGACGTTCGCTCTACCGTCAGTGAGTGCTGTGCGAACCCCTCTCACCGGTGGACGACCCGATTCGAGAATCCAGTCCCGCTCGACACCTCTCAGATAGACGAAGGCCCCGAGCCTTGGGAGGCAAGGGGCCTTGTCATCTCACGATTCGCCGCCTGGAAAGCTGGCGTCGTTCCAAGAACTCAAGTCGAGCTGCAGCCTGAGCTAGAGGACGGTGTCCGTCCCGGAGACCGGGATGCCGTCGCTGCTGCCGCCACCGCTGCCACTTGAGGAGCCTGTGCCGAACAGTAGGCCGAAGAAACCGGAGATTGCACCGAAGAAATCAAACACTGTGGGACCTTTCGAAGGGTGGGCGTTGCCGCACGTATAAGGCGCCAGTGATGTCGCCGCGTGGAAAGGTACAACTCATCGCCTGGATTTACCAGTCTTCGCAAAGTTACAGCTACTTGAGGGCTGATTACTCGGATTCAACCCAAGTGTCCACTGCCGAAGAGCAGGCGCCCCTCAATGACCAGCAGCGCGGGGCAGAGGCCATGGACATGTGCGGTACTCCGCTAGCCGGCGGGACCGAAACGCCTGACCCTAACACTGCGGGGTTAAGTATTTTGGGGTGCTCGTTTGACTCTGAGATCGTTCCATTCGCATTCGTTCGCCCTACAAAGTCGAAATATTCGATTCTTGACGACCAAGTGCACCCCTCAGGGAAAGTCGTCCAGCGTGTTGACAGCAAGCCTTCCGCATGGAGGCGGATGACGATGGAAGCGCGCATATTTCTGCGGTTTCCGCGATGGGACAACAACAGAGTGTCGAGCTTTCTGCAGTTCATTCGCAGGGTCTACAGGTTATCGGGCCATTTTAGGCCCCGCGATGTGTTTACTGCGCGAAGAAACAGTCGCTCGGTGGGAAAATTTGGCCTGTGCCATCACGATTCGCAGTATGGGTTCGAGGTCAGATCACCGCGCGCGGCTATGGGAGCGCCGACGAGGCCGCTCGCGCTATGGGTGTGTATCCATCGCAGATGCGTCAGTGGACACGAATTGCGCCTTCCCCGCCCAGCGGGTAACGCGCCGCGTCGCAGTGTTGTTCGGCGCTCCAATGCAATAGATTTGTGAATGCCTGTAGTTTTACACCCACAGGATAGAAGGTGCGATTGCGTCCCGGCAAGCATGCGCTGCAAGACTTTTCGAAAAAGAAAACCCTTGATGAGATCCGCCGACGCATTGAAGAAGATGTGAGAGGGCCGCCAATTCCCTTGTGCGTGAACGGAACACTTCACGCCCTGTGTGGCCGGCCTACCGGTTCGTCAGGGAATACAACGGAGTCGCCGGGCAACGAGGCCTGGATACCCATCAACGCATAGTTCACGGCATTTGAGGTTAGACGGTATGTAGGTCGACCCATTTCGGGCCGGGGCCTCGCTTGCAAGTTTGCCGTGGGTTGCCGAGTAGTCGAAGCCTGGATCGGGAGTGCCTACATTTGCAGGAGGCCCCGATGATATTGCAGCCTAAGAGTGTTGGTTTGGACGTGCATGCCCTCTCGGTAGTGCCATGCGCGATCGACGGTCAAACCTGTGAAGTGTTCAAGCAACGATTATGTCGGACTCCGGTGAGATCCTCGCCAGATTGCGTTCGTTGCCGCGTCCGGTGAAGGTCATCTACGAGGCTGGACCGTCCGGATTCGGCCTGTGCCGATCTATGATTCGATCGGGGGCGGAGTGTGGAGTGGTCGCACCGTCGAAATTACAGAGACCAGCGGGAGATCGGGTCAAGACAGATGCGCGCGACGCTCTGCACCTTGCCCGGCGGTTCCTCACCGTCGATCGAGCGGCGATCCAGGGTGCCATTTTGCCCACCGAAAGAATCTGTCAGTGGTTAATATGACCACTGACAGTGGTGTTTGCCACTCGTAAGGTTGTCTTCAACAGATCAGCCAGCTTTCGGCGAGGCAACAAAATGACTAAGACCAGCACACAAATAGGCAGCACAAAAATCTCGAATCTCTGGATTCAAGCTGGTGTACCGGCGGCCCAAGAGACGCTTCTTACTTGGGAATCTCCCCGCCCCACCGCTCAAGACAGCGTGATATCGACGTCGGCCACGCCACCTTACCGAGTATGGCTGGTTGACGGCTTGCGCTCCACTCCAACTCCTGTCGATTCGCCCACGGTGCGTGACGGTCTGATGCGCGTCTGGTACCCCGATACCGACGGGGGCTATCAAACAGCGGATGGACGCCATCACTCCAACTGGCAACAGTTGCACGATGAGTTCGACCTAGTGGAGGTGCGATGATGGGAACAGCCGTGCCGTCGGTTCTCACAGCCATCCCCCAATTTGACAGGGGCCGGCGTCGCGAACTCACTGACACACGACTCGCGGAATGGCTCGCGTTCGAAGACACGGCCGAAGAGTTGGGTCAGTTGTCGCCGGACGACCGGCTTACATGTCATGTGCACCGCCGGTGGATTCACAGTTGCGTCGCCTCCCCGATCCATATCAATCCAGTCACTCGCCATCGCTGGTGTCGAGTCTGCGCCCAGCCCCTAACGGTGACCCTCGACGAGGCGACCACCACCATGACGATGTATTGCATGTCTTGTGGTGATGGCGTAAGTGCCGCCACCGCTCGCGTACTCGCAGCCTGTCGCGCGAGCATGGTCATCGCCGATACCCGTCGCAGTCACATCTCAGCTGCGTAGGAATCCAAACCCTCACCCAGGCAGAGCCAATCGTGGCACCGAGGATCCGTCTTCCAGTCGGCGCTGCGAGCTGTCGGTCTAGTCGCCTGCATCGACCGATTCTGAAATAGAACGCCGCATACGCGGTCGAATCGCCGAGGGTTCGGGGCAAAGGCAAGCAGGAATCGGAAGTCGCGGCGCGGCCGGGACGATCACATTCTGGTCAGGGTCGCCAATTTCGATCGAGAAAGATCGTTAAAACATTGTTCAACAGAGGTTTACGAGGTTCAATGTTCAGGGTGTCGACGGCCATCGTAAGCTCCCCACTGGCGGCCATTTATGGCGCATTTTGTGG
>NZ_JARVSY010000014.1:0-117423 GCF_030208925.1 Rhodococcus sp. MEB032 | reverse complement strand
ATTTCCACCTCCCCTCCCGATCGCGGCTTGACTCCTACACCCCGTGAGATGTCTTCCAAGGGGTCCCGGTCTGGAGCCTCGCCGGTTGTCGCCGGTGGGGCTTCTGCGTTGTGTGGGTCAGCTCGTTACGCCGCGTTAAGAACCTGAAAACTCGGTGAGCAAACCTTCCTTTCCCAGGTGAAGCAGTGAATTATCGAAGTGGCCGCGCATCTGGTTACCGCGCGGCATGGCGAGCGCGCCTGAAGGCACAACGGGCCGGGAGGTCACATGCTGCTACATCAATCGATCGGGTTGGAGCGCTTCAACGAACTACCGCGACAGAAGGCGGTTCACGCATTGTTCGAGTGCTGCTGCTCGCTGACGTGGGCCGGGTGGGTCAGCGACGGACGTCCGTTCGCCGACCACGCGGAGATCCTCTCGCGCGCCGAGGACGCGATTCTCAACCTCTCGGACGTCGACGTCGAACGCGCCCTGCAGTGCCATCCACCGGTCGGCGTCCGTAGGAACAGCGTGCCGTCCCACCTCGAGCAATGCTCGATCTGGGTTCCGGACGACGCCGTCATGGCAACCATCTATCGCGCCGGCGAGGAGTACGAGCGGAACTTCGGCTTCCGGTATCTGTGGTGTTCGCACGGCCACGACGCCGACGACCTGCTCGAGAACATCGGCCAGCGCATGTCCAACGAACGGTCCGTCGAGCGCAAGGTCTGCGTCGACGAGCTCGCCAAGATCACGCGGACGAGGATCGAGCGCATGCTGGGACCCGAGGACGGTTATCCCGAGTACTGAAAAGAAGAGCGGGTGCAGCGCTTTCGCGCCGCACCCGCTTTCATGCTCTGAATCGATCAGAGATCGAACTCGGCCGGAGAGATTCCGACTGCAAAACACATGTCGCGTACGACGCCGCGCTCGTGCTCGTCGAAGTTGCCGTCCGCGCCGCCGATGATGATGCCGATCTGGATGACCGCGCGGGCCTGATCCTGCTTCGACTTGAGCTTGGCGATGGTCGCGGTTGCCTCGACCTTGCCGAACTCGTAGTCCGAGGACAGCTTGCTGCAGTACCAGTCGAACTGCTCACGAAGCTCGTCCGGCGGGAAGACCGCGAGCGACTCGTTGCTCATGATCAGCGCGGCGGTCTTCTGACGCTCCGACGGATCGATCGAACCGTCTGCGGCGGCGATCAACGCGCACATTGCCATGCTCGCGTTCTTGAATTCCTTGTTCTGGAACTGGCTGGTCTTTGTCTTGAGCTGGCCGTTCATCTCCTGAGCCTTAGCCTTCAACTGATCCCAGAATGCCATGAGTCTCCTCGAGTATTGCCGCCACACACCGCGCGTGGTCGTACCACCACTCTGCCTGTGCGCTCGGCAATCCGCCATCGGCCACTAGGTGCGGTCGAACACTGCCAGAATTCGCGACTCGGAGATCGGGTCGAGCACGTCCGGGGTGAAGTGCCATTGCGTGCGGGTCCACGGATCGTGAACCTCCGTCTGCCCTGCTGCCGAAAGATGTTGGCACCCCTCGGACAGTGCGGCGACGGATTCTTCCGCGAAGTTCGACTCGTCCTCTCCGACAATCAGTATGGACAAACCGATTGCCGGCCCGCGTTCGGCGAGGAACATGATGGTCTGTGCGTCTTCGGCGGAGTATCCGTGCGGGAAATCGCTGAGGATCAACAGGCGCAGGGAACTCGGCCCGTCGGCGACGCCACTCATTCGCGCGAGTTCGCCCATGTCGACGGCCTCGGCCAGTGCCCGCAAGCGCGCCGAGATCTCGGTGTGAGCGGTGATGACCGGCCCCGCGAGCATCGGTGCCAGTCGGTCGGTCAGTGGCGTGAGCGAGCCGGTCAGGTCGACGACGTCGAGTAGCGGCATCGGGCCGGCGGCCATGACGCGCACGGTGACGGCACTGATCAGACCGAGCGCTGCTTTGCTCGACGTACTGTCCACCCAGATCGGCCGGCGCAGTGGCAACGGGACGCAGTAGGGAACGGTGAGTGTGCCGCGGTCCGGAGCCGACAGCTCGCCAAGACGCATTCCGTCGCTGACGGCCGTGATCTGGGCCGGATCGGTTGTACCCGCCCAGGACACCGACTTCCACGACGCCATCGACCGTGGGAGCACGCCGTCGATCACGCCGAGTTCGTGCGCAAGCTGAGCGCTGTCGCGGGCGTGATTGTCCCGCGCGAGTGAGACGAGGTCGTCGTGACGCTTCTGTGCGGCATCGCGCGCCGCCACTCCCGCTGCCGAGTTCCGCAACGACGGATCTGCGACGGCTGCGGTCAGATCCTCGTCCAAACGGGCAAGCGCGTACTCGCTGCTGGAGACGAAGGAAGCGGCAGAACGCGAGGCGTCCTCGAAGATCATCCACGCACGCTCGAGGCCGCGGCCCACCTCCAACGGCTCCACGGCGGAGTCCCACTCGGGCGCAGCTGTCGGGCCTGGTTGTGCCGGCTCGTCGTCCACCTCGACGCCGTGCACCGAGATCAGTTCCGCCAGACCACCCGCATAGCCCTGCCCTACGGCCCGAATCTTCCAGGCACTGGACTTTCGGTACAGCTCCCAGCAGATGACCGCTGTCTCGGTACCTGCGGTGGGGATCGCGAATTCGGCCAGGACCGAACCGGATTGATCGCTCAGGGTGGCGGAGAGCCCGGCCGTGCGAAAGGCGCCCGCGGCCGTCGCTGCCGGATCCACGCTGACGATGCACAACACGGCCGCGGCATCGGGGTGAAGTCGATCGAGTTCCACCCGGATGCCGCTCTGGTCGAGTTGCACTCCAGCGGTGGATGGTTGGTTGTAGAACACGAAGTCCGCGGACGTCAATGCCCGCAGGTTCGCGTCCGCTACCAGCGCCGACACGTCGAACGGCGTCTGGCTCTCGGCTCGAAACGTCACCACGGGCGCCTGCAGCGGCGCGTTCTGTCCGGGAACAAAAGTCATACCCACAGCAGCGAACTATGCCATGACCGGGCTCTCTCGGTCAGCCTTGCACGTCCGCCACCACTAGATCGGCCACCGCGGTCATCCCAGCGTCCGTGAAGTGCAAGCGCTGCGCCGTCGACTCCGAGAACAGGCCTTCGAACCAACGCTGATCTGCACTCGCACATGCGTCGTGCCCGCCGGCGATGCTCGCCGCCGCAATGTCGACAGTGCGCACACCGTGGGCGTGGGCCACCTCGTCGAACTTCGTGTTGTAGCGAGCGAAGTAGTCCATGAACCAGGATGCGTCGGCGTCTGAGAACGGAATGTTCGGCCAGCATCCGCGAGAGGAGATCATGCCGCCCTCACCGATCAGGTAGATGCGAGCGTCAGGCGCGCGCTGCGTGACCGCAGTCAGGATGCGATCCAATTCTCCGGCAGCCCGGTCGATTCCGGATTGGGCGACGGAATTCGCGAGCGGGTCGTACCGGCATCCACGATCGGTTCCTGGCCCCGGAGCGACGCACAGGGGGCCGAGGAAGATGCTGTTGGAGTCGTTGCCGCCGATCGAGATGGTGATCAGGTCGGTGTCCGGGTGAACGGCATCGAGTTGGACAGGCCAGTAGTTCGGAATCAGCTGTGGAGTGTCGATGATGTTCTCGGCGCGTGCCGCGCTGCAAGAGACGTCGGTGAACTCCGCGACCTCGAGTGCCCGAGAGATCTTGCCCGCGAAGTTCTCGTACGAACGCGAACAGGCGTCGGGGTACATCGGTTCCAGCCTTGGACCGGAGGCACGGGAGTCACCGAGGGCGACGTACTTGATCCCGGTGCCGGATACTCCTGACCGAGTTTCCGACTGGGGCACCGAAGCCTGCGCGATTCCGGTGCTCACGAGCGCCAGCACAACGCCTGCGACGGCCGCCGCCCGACCGAGAAGTTTCCCTCGAATGATCATCTACTGTGCCAAGTCCTCTCGCGCACGGCCGCTCGACTGACGGCTCGACATGCCGCATGAGGTTAACGCACAGAGGGGGAAACGATGTCCGGTTCGACGGACGGCGATCGAAATCACCTACCGCCGAACCGGATTCATCTCGAGTATGCAGTCTCGACTCAAGCAGTGAGGAAACGGCCCAGCTGCGGCGCAGCTTCTCCTGCGTGCTTGGCCTGGATACCTTCACCGATGGCCTGCAGCTTCCATTCACCGTTCACGCGGTACACCTTTGCCATCACCATTCCGGTGAAAGCCATGCCGCCCTGGAGCGTGTATCGAGCGAGCTCGGAGTTGGTGGTGCTGTCCACGAGACGGCAGAAAGCGTTGGAGACCTGCTCGAACGTGTGTCCGCGGTACGAGGTCACGGTGAAGATCACGGTGGTCACGTGAGCCGGGACCCGCTGAAGATCGACGAGCATGACCTCGTCGTCGCCGTCTCCGTCGCCGGTCAGGTTGTCACCCATGTGACGGACCGAGCCGTCCTTGGACGTCAACTGACCGTAGTAGCAGACGTCGACGAGGTTGCCGTCGGCGTACAGGAGTGCCGAAGCGTCGAGGTCGACATCGGCGGTACGGCTTCCGAACAGGCCGCTCTTCTTGATCGGATCCCAACCCAGACCCATCTGGATCATGGTGAGCGCGACGCCGCCCTCCTTGCGGAGTGTGACCTTCTGTCCCTTGGTCAGGCTGACGGGGCGTCCCTTGACCAGGCTCACCTCGGGCTGCTGGGCCGGCGGCTGGTTCTGCACGGGAGGCGCCGGGGGCGCCTGGTTGTACGTCGGCTGCTGGTTGTACGCAGGCTGTTGGTTGTAGGCAGGCTGCTGCGCCGGCGGGTAGGCCGGCGGCGTCGGTCTCTGGTTGTAGGCCGGCGGCTGGTTGTACGCGGGCGGGGCCGGCGGAACCGGCGGCGCGTTGTACGAAGGCTGCTGCTGCGGCGGCTGGTTGTACGCCGGCGGTGTAGGAGCGACGGACGAGGGCGGGGTGATCGGCGCCGGAGCCGCGACCGGAGTGGGAGGCGGCGGTGGTGCATCGTCGACGGACACACCATGATCGGTGACCAGCGCGGCAAATCCACCCGCGTACCCCTGGCCGACGGCGCGCACCTTCCATGCACCCTGGCGTCGGTACACCTCGAGCGCGATGACGATGGACTCGGTGGTGAGGCCGTCGATCACGTACTCGTACAACACGTTCCCGGCCGCATCGGAGACCCGAGCGGTCGGTGCAGCAGTGCGCCCGAAGTTCGACGAAGCGTCGTCGAGCGTGATGACGGCGCGAACCTGCTCGATATCGGCGGGTACGCCGGCGAGTGAGACTCGGAGTGAGGCAATGCCACCCGGGTTGGGTACCAATTGCACGCCGGGTCCGGTCGGCTGGTTGAAGAAGACGAAGTCGGCGTCGGAACGAACTTTTCCGTTGCTCGTCACGAGGAGTGCAGACAGGTCAGCGGCCGCAGCCAGCTGAACCGAGACAACTACATCCGAGACGTCCAGCGGGCCGTTCTGCCCTTTGGCAAGCGATACAGACAACTAAATCCCCTTCATAGAGAGCGTGTATTACCCGAGCGCGGAAGAGAACCACCGCAAGATCTCCGCGCTCGCTGCGATACCGGACCTTTCTGTCACAGTAACGGTCGGCCGTTGCCAATTCAGTTCTTCCAGCTCACCGTGCCTGGGCCTGATCGCGAAATCGGAGTATTCGAGCATGTCCGCATCCAATGCGCCGTCACCAGCCGAGATCACGACGGCGGACTGATCCAGATCACCCGACTCGACCAGTCTGCGGCGCACCTCTGCCAGCGCGCGTGACTTCGAGACAGCGTCGGGCATCGTGTAGATCTTCCGGCCTTGACGAGAGACGTTCCAGCCCCGCGCCACACACCAGTGATTCCATTCGGTCTCGAATTCACTCGGCATCACGGCCAGATCGACGACCAGGTACGGAAACAGATCGTCGGCAACACGAATGGAGCTGACCCAACTCGAGTCGATGCGCGATTCCAGTTCCGCCTGAACCTGCGGCAACTCGGCGCCGGCCTTGCGGGTCGAACGGTCGATCTCGTTTCGCCACTCGCGATCGGCTTCGCCGTCCACCAGGATGTTTCCGCCGTTGCTCGTGATCGCGTACTTCCACGGTCCGCCGGGGAGATCGATCCGCTGAAACTGTGCGATGGTCCGGGTCGTTGTCGGAATCACCGGAACCCGCGAGCTGAGCGCAGTCAGCAGTTCGATCGATTCGACGCTCATGTGCGAGAGCGGACCGCCGTTGTAGTACTCGACGCACAGCGGGCTCGGTGCCGAATCCAGGTCGGAGCCACTGGGATCGCCGCCGATCGCGGCCTGCGAATAGATCATCGTGCGGTCCAGATCCGTGGCGATCAGGACCTGGGACGCAGCGGTGTCCACACGGCTCACGTGATGTCCTTGATCAGGCCGACACACGAGTAGGCGAGATCCGGGACGACCTCGACCGGGACCCCACGGGCCTGTGCCAACAACCGGATGTGTGCGTGCTCCGGGGCTTCGAGTTCGCGCACCAGAACCTTCCAGGGAAGCCGGCGCAGCAGCACCCTGGTTGTTTCTCCGACACCGGGTTTGACGAAGTTGACCGTCGAGATCCCGTACTCGGCCTGCACCTTCTCCACCGACTCCCAACCGGCCCAGGTCGGCGTCCGATCGGAATCGAGCACTGCAGCAAGAGAATCCGCTGCGTCGCCGCGAACCGAATCGAACTCGGCCGAGACCACGTCGAGCAACCTGTTGGAAACGTCGACGTCGGCGAGGTCGGCGTAGAACTTGGCGCCGTGGAAATCGCCGGGCCCGATGAGGGTGTCGTTGAGGACAGTTCGTGAGACCAAGCCGGACACCGTCGAATTGAGGCACGCCGACGCGATCAGGAAGTCGTCACGGGTCCCGTACGTTCGCACGCAGTGTCCGGGGTCGGCGAGAACAGCCAGATCGGAGTCGAACTTCGCTCCGCCTGCCTCGTGGTACTCCGTCAACGCTGCGTCGAGTTCGCGGGCGATGGCGCCCTTGCCCGTCCAGCCGTCGACGAAGACGACGTTCTCCGAGTCGTGATGGTGCGCAAGATAATCGAGTGCGACGGAATCGATTCCTTTGCCACGGACGATGGACACCGCATAGTGCGGCAACGTCAACCCGCGGGTCTGCTGGGCCCAGCGCCGCATCAGAATCCCGATCGGTGTTCCGGCCCGGGCGAGTGAGACCAGCGTGATGTCACTCCCCCGCTCGGCCAAGACCAGGTCCATCACGGTCCCGACAGCGCGCGCCAACCGTGGAGCGCTCTCGGCGAGCACCGTCTCGAAAAGATCCCGGTATGCCTGATCGGGTTGGTACTCGATGGGGAGAGACTCGGCATAGTGCGCCTCACCCGACTGAATACGCTTCTCGCGCACGGATACATCCGCTTCGAGATCCACGTGCGAGAGATCCTTGAGCAGCCACTTCACTTCGCCCGGCGCGTACGAACCGAATTCGGGCCCGACCAATGGTTCGTTCATGACGAGCTCCCTGCTCTGGAATCTCGCAGCGCCGACGGATCGGCCCCGCGAACGGTGGCGACCAGGACGTCGGTGCCGGAGTTCCGCAACACCTCGACCACTCCGTCCATCGCCGTCAACCGATCGGTGTCGGCGGGCTCGTCGATGACCAGCAACGCAAGGGCGTCGACCGCCGCATCAGGCCACTGCGCGTTGTAGACGTATCGAGGGTCGTTCTCACCCAGTTCGGGCGCCGGAAAGGTGAACCCGCGACGCAGCGGGTATCCCGGCACGTCGACGACGTACGCGGGTGAGCGAGTTGTGGTCTGGTAACGAACTGCTCGCCCAGAGCTTTCCAAGCCCGCAGCGATGCGCAGTGGCAGGTACATCAACTCCTCGTGACCGATCACGATCACAGCACGCGACGCGTCGATCGACGATTTGAGAATGGACACCGCTGCCTCGACGGCTGACTCGAATGCCGCGGTGTCGCCATCGAGAAAGCCGTGCCTGCCACCGTCGGGGACATGTGCCGGCCACGGCAGATCGATCCGTGCCAGCGTGCCACGGCGGTCACCGATCGGATTGAGATCCGGAGCATCCAGCGCCGTGACGCGCTCGGTCAGGCCGTCGGGCAGGACCGTCGAACCCGAAGCGAGAGAGACGTAGTCGATTCGTACATTCAACTCTGCCGCCGCGGCTTCGCCGGCGACTCGGTGTTCCTCGGTTCTCATGTCCACCAGCGAGGCCACGACGTAGCGGCTTCGCGGGCATTGCCCGTGCAGCGCCCGGATGGCATCGATCGCGGTGGCGCCGGTGGAGATCTCGTCGTCGACGAGGACCAGAGGCAGGTCGTTCTCGAACAGTTCGGCGGACGTCGGCTGCATCAGATGGCTCGTGGCGTGCGAGTGCCCCTCCTCGAATCCGGCGAGCGTCGTAGCCCCTGGTACGTCTCGGCGCGTGGAGTGCAGGTAGCAGTGAGCGTGGAGGCGAGCTGCGACGCAGTGGCCCAAACCTGTTGCGGTTTCGGCAAATCCGAGAACGACGACGTCGACACCCTCACCGAGGGTTGTCCGCACCAGATCGCCGAGGTCGTCGGCAGCGCCGATGACCACGGACGGCTCGGTGGGCACGTGCTTTCCCAGCACGGTGGACACCAGCAGATGAGCGCGACGCGGATTCCGCCGAAGTCCCGGGATCACCAGATCGGGCACCGAATGCCCGAGTGACGAATCACCGTGAACGAGGTCCAAGCCGAATTCTGCTGTAGCCCAGGGAACGTCCTTGGACTGGACAAGCTCTGTCATCGATCGACCAACGCCGTCAGCAACTCGACGAACGTGATTCCCTTGTTGGTCACACCGAACACGTGAGCTCGGAGCGCAGTCTGATGGGCCCAATTGCGGTGCGGCTTCATCTCGTTCATCTTGTTCCGGTAGCCGGACGCCTGAACTCCCCCGGCGTCGGCACCGAGAATGTCGAGGGCATCGTGATATTCCTCGTGCGTGACGGCGGACAATGCATTGACCGCTGCGACGTGCGACGGGTGGATGACCGTCTTGCCCTGGATTCCGTTGGCTCGGTCCAGCGCGATCTCACGGAGCAGACCGTCGAGGTCGCGGCTGACGAGATGCTGACGGAACCGGACGGCGTCGTGTTCCTCGAACGGGGTGGCGCGCAGCATCGGCCGGAACATGCGTTCGTGATCGGCGAAGTACTCCCACACGGGCCCGGTGATGACAAAACCCGAACCGTCCGCGCGCCCGAGATAGTTGACGATGTCGGCGATGACGTCGACCACCACGCGCACGTCGTAGATGGTCAGATCGCGGTCACGACGGATGCCGAAGGTGCTGCACATGTCGGTGGCGCCGATGCGGACGGCAAGGATTCGATCGCGGTGTTGCGCGAGAATCCCACTGATGGTGCGCAATTCGAGATCGCGAGTATCGCGGTGCACAAGCGCGGGTGATTCGAGTACCGGCATCGCGTAGAGATGCTTGCCCAGCAACTCGGATGCGTCCGCGACGGCGTCGAGAAACACGGGGCCGGACTCGCTGCCGAACTTCGGGATGACGAACCCGGTGAGCGCGGCGCGCCCCTCGGTCAACGACGCGGCGACCTTGTGGATGTCCGCGACTTCACGGACCCGTACGAACAGCAGCATGCCGACGGCGTCGGTGGACGCGATCTTGTCGAGAGCGTCAACCGCGTT
Organism: Rhodococcus sp. MEB032; assembly: GCF_030208925.1. Lineage (NCBI taxonomy): Bacteria > Bacillati > Actinomycetota > Actinomycetes > Mycobacteriales > Nocardiaceae > Rhodococcus > Rhodococcus sp. MEB032. The sequence continues at coordinate 107,794 of NZ_JARVSY010000014.1, read as the reverse complement.
CGCTCGCGCCGACTCCACCTCGTGATCCGCGACGGCGTCCTCGAGATCAAGCACCATCGAGCTGACGCCCTCGGACGCACGCTTGACCACGATGTCGGCCAACCCGGCTCGGGTGGCAGGAACGTAGAGAGTTGCACCCAGAGCAATCGCGAGCAGATCCCTCTCGTCGGAATCCGCGAACGATCGAGGCGCATGCAGGAACAGTTGCTCCCGCACGTCATCCTCGAGATGTTGAAAGTGCTGCATTTCTCTTCTCTCTGTAACCGCAATCAAGTCCATGAAACGACCCCCTGTGACAACGCGTCGAGCAACTCCGATCCCCCGATCGGCCCGACCATTCAGTTTTTGCCGGCTCGCGCCCGCATCTTCTCGACAACTTCGGTGATGAACGTCGATACCGAGTCCAGCTGTAATACATACGACCAGTAGTCCGGATGAGTTCCCGACAGTGACGCACTCGCTCGCTCGATCCTTGCTAGTTGAGCATCGAGTACGGAGCCCCACTCCGCCACCAACCCTTGGTTAACAGCGAACATCTGGGCGTCTTTCAGCCGGAAACGAACCTCACGTTCCTTTTGGCTCGGATCTGCCCGGACTGCACGCAGAGTAGCGAGACGGTCCGTCACGGCGTCGGCACACGCTTCGGCGTCGGCGAGGTGCACGCGGGCTTCGGCCATCAAAGCCAGTGCATGTTCGGGGTTTCCCGCAGCCAGCGACTGCTTCGCTTCCTTGAGATCGATGTCGGCCTGATCGATATGCGCTCGGCTGCGACTGCTGTTGTCGACGAGGTCAGCAGAACTCGCGGCGTTGAACTCGCGCAGCAATGCGGAGTACGCCGGATCCAGGCGGTCCACTCGAGTGCGCACTGCCGACAACCTGGTCGAGACCGAGGAAATCGTCATCTCGGCACGGTGCTGGGTCGACGGGGCTTCTGCCAATGCTTCCTCGAGCGCCGATACCGCTTCGCGGACACTCTCGGCCCGCGTGCGGACTGCGTCGGCGCGACCGGATGAGCGCGCATTGTCGAGCGCTGCAACCGCGTCGTCGAGGTGTTCGGAGGCCGTCACCACCGACGGGTACTCGCGATAGCGCTGATCGGTGGCAGCCAGTTTTTCCCGGACGGCGTTCGCCAGGGTTCGGGCCTGCTGGCCGAGGACGGGAATGGCGGACATCGTGACCGTCGCCTGCTCGAGGTGCGCACGATGCCCGTTGTAGAAGGCGTCGACGCCCTTTGCCGCCTCGACGAGTTCGGCTACCGACTTTTCGAACGCCGCCCGAGCACCGTTCGGGTTCTGGTGAAGTACCTGATCGTTGCCATAGCGCTCGGATGTGTCGAGGTAGTCCGACGCAGCCTGGAAGCACCGATCCCGAACGGGTTCCCACGCAGCGCGCAGCCCTCGCTCGGGGTACAGCTCGGCGGAAGCGTCGACTGCTACCGACGCGATGGTCTGCCGCTTGTCCATGTCGAGGAACGCCGAAACCATGGCCGTCTGCGCCTCCCGCGCACGACTGACCGACTCCCCCACTCTTGCCCCCCGATTGAAGCGCTCCGACCATCTTCCCACCACGATTGAATCCTACGGGTCCAGCACTTCGCTTCTCGGTTCGTAATTCTGCTGTTACGGCGAACACACCGGAACTGCGGTTAGGGTGGTGGAGGTAAACACACTCCCAAGACGACTTCGCGTCGTAGTGGGCCTTGTCTCTCCTCTTGAAAGGACCCCTGAATGGGCGTCAGCTTGACCAAAGGCGGCAATGTCTCTCTCACGAAGGAGGCCCCGAACCTGACTGCAGTGGTCGTCGGCCTGGGCTGGGACGCACGTTCCACCACCGGAGCTGCTTTCGACCTCGACGCCAGCGCAATCGGCGCAGGCTCGAACAAGAAGGTCCTCTCCGACCAGCACTTCATCTTCTTCAACAACCTCCGTTCGCCCGACGGCTCGATCGAGCACAAGGGTGACAACACGGACGGCGAAGGCGAAGGCGACGACGAGCAGATCGACGTGAACCTCGCAGCGGTTCCTGCCGAGGTCGAGAGCGTTGTCTTCCCCGTCTCGATCTACGACGCAGAAGCTCGCTCGCAGTCCTTCGGCCAGGTCCGCAACGCGTACATCCGCGTAGTCGACAAGTCGAACGGCAACGAGCTCGCTCGTTACGACCTCTCCGAGGACGCTTCCACCGAGACCGCCATGGTCTTCGGTGAGCTGTACCGCAACGGTGCAGAGTGGAAGTTCCGCGCAATCGGCCAGGGCTACGCGTCCGGCCTCGCGGGCATCGCGCGCGATTACGGCGTCAACGTCTGATCTTCGCTCTCGACGAGCTGACTCGGGGAAGGTTCCGCAGTAGTCTGTGGAACCCTCCCCGTTTTCACGTTCGGATGCGGTGAGAGACCGCTTGCAGTAACCACTCTGCATTGACCAACTAGAAAGGGCCACGCTCCGTGGTACTGCGAATATTCGGTTTATCCATCGCAATTTCGATCCTCGCGATGATCGTTGCGTTCATCTACGGCGGACCTGAGGCACTGTTCCTCGTCATCATCCTGTCGATTCTGGAAATCTCGCTTTCCTTCGACAACGCCGTCATCAACGCCACTGTTCTGCAGAGAATGAGTGAATTCTGGCAGAAGATCTTCCTCACCATCGGCGTCATCATCGCCGTCTTCGGTATGCGTCTGGTGTTTCCACTCGTGATCGTCTGGGCTGCATCCGGTCTCGGACCCGTTGCTGCACTCGATCTGGCATTGAACCCGCCTGCGGACGACGCCGCGTACTTCGCCAACGGCGAGCCGAGCTACGAAACCATCCTCACCGACGCTCACCCGCAGATCGCTGCCTTCGGTGGCATGTTCCTGCTGATGCTCTTCCTCGGTTTCATCTTCGAAGAGCGTGAGATCACCTGGCTGTCTTGGCTGGAGAAGCCCCTCGCTCGCATCGGCAAGCTCGATCAGCTCTCCGTCGTCGTGGCCGGCATCGTCCTGGTTCTCAGTGGTTCTTTCCTCGCTGCTGACGACAAGGTTTCCACCGTCATGATCTCCGGTGTTCTGGGCATGATCACCTACATCGCGGTCAACGGACTGGGTGAACTGTTCAACCTGCCGGAAGAAGGCGAAGAGGAAGAAACCGCCAAGTCCGGCGGCCCCACGCAGCTCGCGAAAGCGACCGGTAAGGCCGGCTTCTTCCTGTTCCTCTACCTCGAGGTCCTCGACGCGTCCTTCTCCTTCGACGGCGTCATCGGCGCATTCGCCATCACGGCAGACCCGATCATCATCGCCCTCGGCCTCGGCTTCGTCGGCGCGATGTTCGTCCGTTCCATCACGGTCTTCCTGGTCCGCAAGGGCACGCTCTCCGATTACGTCTACCTCGAGCACGGTGCGCACTGGGCCATCGGCGCTCTGGCCGTGATCTTGATGGTGTCCATCGGCGTTCACATCAACGAGATCATCACCGGCCTGGTCGGTGTCTTCTTGATCGGCGCTGCTTTCATCAGCAGCCTCATTCGCAACAAGCGAATCGCGAACGCAGATCCGAAGTTGGACGAGAACACTCCGGCAACTGTCTGACGTTCTTTTTCACGAAACGCCCGCGACCAATTGGTCGCGGGCGTTTTGTTTGTTATGCCTGAATTGAAACGCTCTGCATTCACAACCGCGCGCCAATTGTTCAGCCGCGCGCCAAATTCAGCCTGCGGGTGAACAATTGCCCTGCGGGTGCGAAGAACCTATTCGTAAGGGAAACCATGAACGAGATAGTCATAGAGCGCGCAACGGACGAGGACGCCGCGGAAATCCTTGTTCTACAACGCTGTTGCTGGGTTTCGGAAGCAATCTCCAACAACAGCATGGACATACCCCCGCTCCACGAGGACCTACCCACGGTCCGAGCCTGGGTTCAGGAGTCGACTGTCTGGACCGCACGACGCGGCGGCCGGCTCGTCGGGGCCGTGCGAGGAACCGCGGACGGAACCGCATGGCAGATCGGTCGCCTCATGGTGGCACCGGACTTGGCGGGCAACGGCCTCGGCCGACGCCTCTTGCAGCACGTGGAACAGAACGCTCCGGAGCACATCACACGTTTCGAGCTGTTCACCGGAAGCAGGAGCCTGCGGAACATTCGCCTGTACACCCGAGCGGGCTACTCCCAATTGCCGCCGGACCCCAGCCACATCCCCGGAGTCGTCTACCTGTCCAAGCCGAACGCCATCAACTCCGACTGAACGGCGATACTGACTTCTGTGGTGAACATTCGCGTCGCAGCGCAGACAGACTTGCCGTTCTTACGTGAGCACGACTCGCACGTCGCTGCCGAGGAACTCGCGTCAGTGGTCCAACGCGGCCGGATACTCATCGCCGAGGACAACGGTAATCCAATCGGATGGCTGCGCTGGGGCTTGTTCTGGGACGAGATTCCGTTCATGAACATGCTGACCGTCCTGTCTTCGAACCGCGGCCAAGGCATTGGGCGCGCTTTGGTCACAGATTGGGAAAAACGCATGAGCCGCGCGGGACACTCGCAGGTCCTCACCTCGACACTCGCCGACGAATCAGCCCAGAACTTCTATCGCGCAATGGGATACAGCGACGCGGGAGTTCTGTTACTCCCAGGCGAGTCCTCCGAAATCTTCCTACGCCGAGACCTCGAGCCTGCGCCCGATCTGACCGATCCCCACATTACCCGCGAGTAATATATGGTGGTCGTCACACCGCGATCTCAGGGTGGGGCGTGGCACACCAATGTGGAGGACGAGTATGTCGTCAAGGGTCTTATCTCGCACAGTTGTCGGAGTACTCGCGGTTGCACTGACAGGCGTCGGTGCACCGGCAGCACTCGCGCAGCCGGCTCTTGCCCAGTCCCCTGATGACAGTTTCTACAGCTACGAGGGCGCGGCGCCTCTCTCGTCGTACGCTCCAGGCGCGGTCCTCGAGACTCGCACCGTGCCGTACACCGTGCTCAACATCCCGACCCCGATACAGGCAGTGCAGGTTCTCTACCGATCAACCGACGCCCTCGGTCAGCCGTCGGCCAACGTCACCTCGATCCTGCGCCCGGCCAACGCTCAACCGGATAAAGTTGTTTCGTACCAATCCTTTTACGATTCACTGAACCCCGACGACAGTCCGTCGCGGGCCATCGCGGGCAACACCCCGATCGGAGATTGGACGCCGAGTGGGCGCAATTTCAACGTCGGCGGAACCTTCACGTCCATCGAGGCAGCCTTGTTCGGGCCGCTCTTCGCCCTCGGCTACACGATCGTCGTCCCGGACACCGAAGGCCCGGATGCAAACTTCGCTGCCGGACCCGAATACGGGATGATGACGCTCGACGCTCTGCGTGCGGCCCGCGATGTCCCGGAAACCGGAATCACCGACGACGCAGAGATCGCGCTGATGGGTTACTCCGGCGGAGCGATCGCCACCAACTGGGCTTCGATCCTCGCTCCCGCGTACGCACCGGAGATCAACGACAACTTGATCGGTGCCGCGCAGGGCGGCGTGCTGGTCAATCCGGCTAACAACCTTCGCTACGCGAGCGGAAGCATCGGGTGGGGCGGCGTCGTCGGCATGGCTATCGTCGGCGTTGCGCGTTCGTACGACATCGATTTCGGAAAGTATCTCAGTGACCGTGGACGCGACGTCATGGCTCGACTCGAAGACGCGTCCATCGGCAATGTGCTGGCACAGTACCCCGGTCTGACCTGGCAGGAACTGGTCAAGCCCGAGTACGCCGATCCCAATACGGTTCCCGAGTACGTCGATGTCGTGAACAAGATCAACATGGGCACCGCAGCCACACCGACGATTCCGATGTTCATCGCCCAGGCAGCCAACGGCACTATCGAGGGCACCCAACCCGGTGGCCCCGGCGTCGGAGCAGGCGACGGCGTCATGATCACGGGCGACGTCCGTACACTCGCACGCAAGTATTGCGACGCCGGCCTGCCGATTCAGTACGACCAGTACGACACCATCAGCCACTTCCTCGGCGCCATGCTCTGGCTCCCCGGTGCGCTCACCTGGATCGACGACCGATTCACCGGCAAGCCTGCTCCGTCCAACTGCGCGAACATTGCACCGGGGAACTCTCTTGCGCCGCAGGAACATGCGGCGCGCTAGCGAAGCGATCCCGCCAACAGATACCTTTGTCGTCCTGGTGCGCTATCGAACTCAACTGCATGGACCGCGTTATCGCAGGGCCCGTAAATCGCACTTAGAGTTCTGCGCCGACACGATATCCCTCTGCGACAGCGTGACTGATCCGACGGGGCGCGACGCAGTCACCGATGACGCTGACGGACTCTCCGGCAACGAGACCAAGATTCGACATCGGAATCCGCGGTTTGTGCCAGACGGCCAACGCGTCGTAAATCGTTATGTCACCACCGCCGAACACGGGCCGCAGAATCAGTGGCAACGCGGAATCTTCCGGAACCACGAGTGTGTGGCAAATCTTGAACTCCACGCCGCCGTCACCGAGCCGGCCGAGAAGTGGGCCTGCACTCTCGGCCGGAATCCGCGAGACCAATGCAGAAAGCGGGGTGGCAAAGGTGACGTGCCAGCCCCGGCCGGCGAGCGCTTCGGCGGCGCTGTATGCGGGCCAGAATCCGTCACCCTCGTCGAATACCACTGCGCGTCGACTTGCCACCTCCGGTACTCGACCGGACAAGACGTCGTCGACCGTGGCTGCTGCTCGACCCGACAGTTCGATCGGTAGTTCGGCCGGCCGCGATCCGGTGGCCACGATGACGTGGTCAGCTGACGAGTGGATGTCGGCAAGGTCGTCGGCGTCGATTTCGGCACCGAGGTTGACATCGACTTTGAGCCGTTTGAGTTCTCGCCCAAGGTAATCGATGATATCGACCAAGGTGGCGCGATGCGGCGCAGCCGCGGCCACGCGGACAGCGCCGCCGAGAATGGTGTTCCGCTCGAACAGTGTGACACGGTGCCCGCGCCCTGCGGCGACGCGCGCTGCCTCGAGTCCGGCCGGCCCGCCGCCGATGACAAATACTTCCTTGGTGCGCGGGGAGACGACACCAACACCCGGATGCCGACCGCGCCCGACTTCGGCGTTGACCGCGCAATGGAGATGCGGGTCGAAGGCACGGCAATCCTGATTGATACCGAGACAGCCACGGATCTCGTCGAGGCGGCCGGTCTGCGACTTGATGGGCAAGTCAGGATCGGCGATGAGCGCCCGTGCCATCCCCACCATGTCGACGTAACCGGACTTGATCGCGTGATCGGCGGTGGCGGCGTCGCGAATACGCTGGCCAACGAGAGTGGGAATTCCGGTGGCAGCTCGCACCTTTGACGCGGACGGAATTGCGACAGCGTCCTCGTTGGTGGAGTCCTTGACATATTTCCCGCGGGTGCCGTGCGTGATGGAGAAGTAATCGACCCCGAGTTCGGTCATATTCTCGGCGATGCGCACGCAGTCATCGATCCGCATTCCACCGGGGATTTCCTCTTCACCGCTCAGTCGCACGCCGAGGGCGAATCCGGTCGGCATGACGGAGCGCATTGCCTCGATCACCAAGCGGGGGAAACGCATTCGATTCTCGAACGATCCACCGAAGCTGTCGGTTCGCTGGTTGGTCAAGGGGGACATGAACTGAGCAGGCAGATAACCGTGCGCGGCATGGATTTCCGCGCCGTCTGCGCCTGCCTTGACAAGATTCGCGGTCGAGATGCGCCAGCCTTCGATAATGTCTTCGATCTCTGTAATCGTGAGTTCGTGAGGGGGGTAGGCATCGCGCGGTGTCTTTATCGGGGACGGGGCCGACGGCGGCGCATCCGATTCGCCGCCGATGAATTCGCGGCCGAGGTGACACAACTGACCGATGAACTTCGCGCCGTGACGGTGTATCACTTCGACTTTCGCGGCTGTGGCCGGAACGAATTCGTCGATGTACGCCTCGACGAGCTTTCGTGAGCGCAGCGTCGTGGTCGGGTGCACCACGGTGGCACCGCCGATGATCAGACCTACTCCACCGGCCGCGAGTCGCTGGAAATGTTCGGTGTCCCCGTGTGTGGGGACACCGTTTTCGGCCATGCTCGTACCGGCAGGCAAGGCCACCAATCGATTCTTGATGGTCATGCCACCGACTGCGAACGGTGAAAATAGGTGGGGGAATTCGTTACCCATGAGTGCTCTCCCAGCTCGCAACTACTGACATGGCGATCCTACTCTAACTGTATTGAATTCAGTTTAGCCAACAATGGCGGCATCGAAAACCTGCACGCACCCAACTATTGTGACGTGAGCCACATCATGGCATACTGCCGTCGTCAGCTAAACCGAGTTCAGGTCATCTCGAATGAATGCTGAATTTGCTTGTTCTCGAATATCTTTCGCGGTTCGACAACGAGATCTCCGGAAAATACCTATGACATACGAGCGCCAGAAGGGCACGTCCATGAAGATCTTTCCCCGGTCGGTCATAGCGGTGACTGCGGCCGCCACGCTGATGGTGGCGGCCGCGTGCAGCAGTAACGAGACCATGGCAACGCTGGCCTCCGGCAGTTGGGACGACGTCGTCGCCGCGGCCACAGCCGAAGGTTCCGTGCGGCTTTACTCCACCCAGCATCCGGCAAACCTCGAGGCACTGCGGGTTGCATTTGCGCAGCAGTATCCGCAGATCACCTTGGAAGTTACGCGCGGCACCGATGTCGAGATGAACCCTCGAATCGAAACCGAGAATCGAACTGGCAAGGGCGTAGGCGACGTTCACATGTCCTCGGATCCGTCCTGGATCAAAAATGCCGCCGCAACCGGCGACTTCTCGACGGCGATTGTCGGCCCAGCCTTCGACAATCCGATATACGATCGCGCTCGAAGTGTGATCGACGACCAGTTCTTCCTGACCAGCGCGGCTATATTCGCGCTCGGTTGGAACACCGACGCTCTGCCCCAGGGGCTTCGATCACCGGACGACCTGCTTGATCCCGCACTGAAGGGGAAGATCGGGGTTGTGAACCCCGGCGGATTCGCGGCCGTGGTCGACGAGTACCAGTTCTTCGAAAAGAATTGGGGCAACGGCGATTTCAACGAACGGCTCGCGGCCCTGAATCCTCGAATCTACCCGAGTTCGCTGGGTATCGCCCAAGCATTGAGCTCGGGTGAGATTGCCGCAACCCCGATGGTGCAACCGCTGGTGCGGGAGATGGCGACAGGTGCCCCGGTGGACTGGGTACTGCCGGAGCCGGCTTGGGGAACGCCGTGGTATTCCTTGGTACTTGCGTCCGCGCCGCATCCGAATGCCGCGCAGGTACTGGCCAACTTCATGGTCACAGAAGCAGGGCAGAAGGCACTCTCGTACGGATACGGTAGTGCTCTGCCGGACATCTCGGGTTCGGTCGGACGTGCGCAGGATATCCCTCTACCGGACACCGCTGCGCTCACTCCCGAGCTGACCGGCAAGTTCCAAGAAGAATGGGAGCGGAGCTTTCAACGTTAGTGGTGCGATCTGGCCCGCCTCGGATCGAGGCGGGCCACCTCAGTGCTTTACTACTTCAGTACTTTTCACCCACCTCGGCCTTCTCGACCAACGACTGCGGTGGTTCGAAATGACTGCCGTACTTCGACGCCAGATCTCGGGCGCGGTCGACGAAACCTGGCAGCCCGCCGTCGTACTGGTTGATGTACTGGATCACGCCGCCGGTCCAGGCTGGAAAGCCGATACCGTAGATCGAGCCGATGTTAGCGTCCGCGACCGATTCCAGCACGCCCTCGTCGAAGCAGCGCACGGTCTCGAGCGCTTCAGCGAACAGCATTCGTTCCTTCATGTCCTCGAACGGAATTTCCGTGGACCCTGACTTGAACGCTTCACGCAGACCTGGCCAGATGCCGACGCGCTTGCCGCTCTCGTCGTACGAGTAGAAACCGCCGCCGCCGGATCGTCCGGTGCGCTCGAGTTCACCGACCATCCGATCCATGACGGCGTTGGAACCGTGGAATGGAACGGTCTCGCCTGCGGCGAGCAATGCCCGCTCGGTTTCCTTGCGGATCTTCTGCGGCAGTGTGAGTGTCAGTTCGTCCATGAGCTGCAGTGGCGGTGCCGGGTATCCGGCCTGTGCGCCTGCTTGCTCGATGAACGTGGGGTTTATGCCCTCGCCGACGGCGGCCATCGCCTCGTCGAGGAACTTGCCGATGACGCGCGAGGTGAAGAAGCCACGACTGTCATTGACCACGATGGGGGTCTTACGGATCTGCTGGGTGTAGTCGATGACCCTGGCCAACACAGCATCCGACGTCTTGGCGCCTTTGATGATCTCGACCAGGGGCATCTTGTCCACCGGGGAGAAAAAGTGGATTCCGATGAAGTCTTCCGAGCGCGCGACACCTTCGGCCAGGATGGTGATCGGCAGGGTGGAGGTGTTGGAGCCGAGCACCGCTTCGGGTTCGACGATGTTCTCGATCTCCTGGAACACCTGGTGTTTGACTTCGACCGATTCAAATGCGGCTTCGATTACCAGGTCGACGCCCGCGAAATCGGCGGCGTAGGTGGTCGGTGTGATTCGGGCGAGGAGTTGTTCGGACTTCTCCGCCGTGGTCTTGCCACGCGCGAGCGCTTTGGCCTCCAGCGCTACCGCGTACTGCTTGCCTTTCGCCGCTGCGTCGAGCGAAACGTCCTTGAGCACCACGTCGATTCCGGCCTGGGCGGAGACGTATGCGATTGCGGCACCCATCATTCCGGCTCCGATGACACCCACCTTCTTAGCGGTGAACTTGTCGTAGCCGTCTGGCCTTGACGCTCCACCGTTGATCGCCTGCAGGTCGAAGAAGAAGGCGTTGATCATGTTCTGGGCCACTTGGCCGGTCACGAGCGAGACGAAGTAGCGGGTCTCGATCTCGTCGGCAGTGTCGATGTCGACGTACGCGCCTTCGATCGCGGCAGCCATGATCGCGCGTGGTGCCGGCATCGGTGCACCCTTGAGTTGCTTACGCAGGAGACTCGGGATAACCGGTAGGACCTGGGCCATCTTCACGTCAGCCGGTCCGCCGCCGGGAATCTTGAATCCTTTGGTGTCCCAAGGCTGTATGGCATCGGCGTGGTCGTGAATCCAAGCCTTGGCCGCCGGTAGCAATTCCGCCACCGAACCAACGACCTGGTCGATCAGGCCCAACTCCAGCGCGCGTGTCGGGCTCAAACGCGGGCCCTGCAGCAGCACGTTTGCCAGCGCCCCCTGGATGCCGAGCAGCCGTACGACACGGGAGATTCCGCCGCCGCCGGGCAACAGACCCAGGGTGACCTCGGGTAAGCCGAGTTGGTTGCCCTTGACGTCGGCCGCGATGCGGTGGTGGGTGTGCAGCACGATTTCCAGCCCGCCACCGAGCGCGACGCCGTTGATGGCGGACACTACGGGCTTGCCCAGCACCTCGAGTCGCCGCAGCACCTTCTTGAGTTCGTTGAGGTGGGTGGTGACCTCGGTGGCAGAAACCGGGTTCTTCGCCTGCGGTCCCCAAGCCTGCATGTCCCTGAGGTCACCACCGGCAAAGAATGTTCGCTTTGCCGAGGTGAGCACGACGCCGACGAAACTGTCCTTCTCGGCTTCGAGTCGGTCGACTGTCGCGGCCATTGACGACGTGTACAGGGCGTTCATCGTGTTGGCGCCCTGATTCGGGTCGTCCATCGTGAGCACGAGGACGCCATCGGTATCGAGCGCCCAGCCGATCATGTTGTCAGTCATTGATTCTGTATGTTCTTTCTCTTCAACAGAGGGAGGAGCGGACCGGGGTGCAGACTCAGACGCGTTCGATGACGGTGGCTATACCCATGCCGCCGCCGATGCACAGCGTGATCAGGCCGTAGCGTCCGCCGGTACGTTCGAGTTCGTCGAGCACGGTGCCGACCAGCATGGCTCCGGTAGCGCCGAGTGGGTGGCCCATCGCGATGGCCCCGCCGTTGACGTTGGTCTTCTCGTGCGGGATCTTCAGATCCTTCATCCACTTCATGACCACGGAGGCAAAGGCCTCGTTGAGTTCGAAGACGTCGATGTCGTCCACGGTCAGTCCGGCCCGCTTCAGAGCGAGTTCGGTGGCGGAAGTAGGTCCGGTCAGCATGATCGTCGGTTCACCACCGGTTTGGGCGGTGGCCACGACGCGGCCGCGCGGCGTCAGGCCGCCGCGCTTACCCGCGGCTTCGCTGCCGACGAGTACCAGTGCGGCACCGTCGACGATGCCCGAAGAGTTACCGCCGGTGTGGATGTGGTTGATCTTTTCTATGTTGACGTACTTCTGCAGCGCAACCTCGTCGAAACCGGTTGTAGCCGCATGTTTTTCGAACGCCGGTGTGAGCTTGCCCAGACTCTCGACGGTGCTTCCCGGACGGCGATGCTCGTCGTGATCGAGCAGGACGACCCCGTTGAAGTCCCGCACCGGAACCACGGATTTGGAGAAATAGCCTGCATTCCAAGCATTTTCCGCGCGCCCCTGTGACTGTGCGGCGTAACCGTCGATGTCCTCGCGGGTGAATCCTTCGACCGTGGCGATGAGGTCGGCGCCGATCCCCTGCGGGGCGATGTACAGGTCGTATGCGGTCGCCGGGTCGGTGAAGATGGCGCCGCCGTCGCTACCCATCGGGACACGCGACATCGACTCGACGCCGCCGGCGATCACCAGGTCGTCCCAACCGGATGCAACTTTCTGCGCCGCCAGGTTTGTGGCCTCGAGACCTGACGCACAGAAGCGATTGACCTGCGTGCCTGGCACCGAATCCGGCAATCCCGCGAGCAGGGCCGCGGTGCGCGCGATGACTGCACCCTGCTCGCCCACCGGGGAGACGACGCCCAGTACTACGTCGTCGATTTCTGCGGGATCCATTGCGGTAAAACGGGTTCCGAGTTCCTGGATCAGCCCGACTACAAGGTCGACGGGCTTGACACTGTTCAATGAGCCTTTTCGCAGCTTGCCTCTCGGCGTGCGAATGGCCTCGTAGATAAATGCTTGTTCACTCACAGGGATTCCTTTTGGTCATGACGGCTCAGTTGTTTCGGCCGGACAAGAGTGAGAGTCGCCGGCCGCATTGGCGGCGCGCGCCTGCGATAGAGATCGCGGAGGAGTGCGAGAGCGCGGGAGAATTACGGCGTCCCCGGGTAGCGCGGCAAGGCTGCGCTGTACCCGAGGTCGGCCTGGATGGAGCTGGAATCAGGAGAAGGACAGTTCGGGGGTGCGGGCGATCAGTAGGCGCCGCACCTTGCCCTCGCTGTCGAGCTGCGCAGTGGCGTTGAACGAAGCCTCGAAATCGCCGCCTCGAGTGGTGCGCCCGAGTGACAACTCGACACCGTCGACGAATGCCCCGGCGTCGATGTGGTGGATCAGAACACTCTTCTCGCGTTGCGCCAGGTAGGCGACGAGACCGTCGCGATCGCCGACGAACTCGGCAGACTGACCATCACCCTTCGAGAACTGAACGGACATCACGAAGTCTTTGCTGATCATCGTCAGCACGCGGTCCGGATCGTCGGAATCCATGTACTCGAACCACTGGATGAGCACTGGCGTCTGGTTGGTCTCGCTCATCAGCGAACTCCTTCGACGGACGAATCGGGGGGAATCAAACTGAACTCAGCGTCGAAGGTCACCTGATAGCGATCGACGAGACCGGCGGAATCGACGTGCATGACACCGACGAAATAGCCCGTGGTCTTGGTCCCGTTCTCAGTCACCGACCCATGCAGGAAATGCAGATCTCCTTCGGCTGCAACGCGCAGGACCTTGTGTTTGCGATCCACCGGAGGGCGACCCGACAGGTAGTCGAGCATTGACGCACGACCACTCCCGTAGTTAGCCCCGGTGGGCAAGACCATGGCGAACTCCACGTTCTCGGCCAACAAGGCCACAGCATCTTCGAGTCGACCGCTGTCCACGGTCGCGTAATAGGTTTCGATCACTGAGCTCATGAGATGAACTTAGTTCGGTTCACCCCTTCTTGTCGAGGCCCTGACGCGCTAGTCTCGATCCATAACCAAACTGAACTCAAGTCAATTGGAGTGATATGAAATCGTCTACTTCCCAGGTAGAGCCCCCCTGGCCACTCTCCGAGCCCGCTGCTCTCAATCCTGGCCCCGAACAGTTGGAGCTTCGTGATGCGATTCGAGCGCTGCTCGGGAAACACGGCGGCGTAGAGCAGGCTCGGTCGGCTTCGCACACGGCCGAGGGATACTCGCCGGACCTCTGGCAGCAATTGATCGAGAATATGTCGGTCACTTCGCTCGCTGCGCCAGAAGATCGCGGCGGGCTGGGTTACGGCATGGTCGAACTCGGCATCATTCTCGAAGAGTGCGGTCGGAGTCTGGCCTGTGAGCCCGTGTTTTCCTCGGCGGTCCTGGGCGCCCAGGCACTATTGGCGGCCACGTATCCCGTCGACGAACTACTGGTCAACGTCCTCGAGGGATCCTCGGTGGCAAGCGTCAGTCCACTGACTGCCGCGACCGATCGACTCAGCGGTGTCGAAAGTGAATCCTCCTGGCTGCTCAGCGGTGAGGTCTCGGCCGTCGTAGGTGGTGCTGCTGCCGACCTCGTCATCGTCTCCGCCGACACCGCCGCCGGACGGCAGATATTCGCAATTAAGACAGCCGGTCAGGTGCACTGGCGCGAGCGCGAAGTCGTCGACCCCACCCGCAGACAGGCCGACCTGACCGTAGCGGAAGTGCCGGCAGTTCCCGTGGTCGGTGCCGACGATTATGCCCGGGTCTGTACTCGGATTCATGATTTACGGACGCTCGCAATCGCTTTCGAGAACACCGGAATTGTCGACGCCCTGCTCGAGATGACCGTCGAATACGTGAAAACCCGACACCAATTCGGGCGCCCGATCGGCTCGTTTCAAGCCGTCAAGCACCGACTGGCCGACGTACTCGTGCTGCTCGAGCGCGCTCGAGCAGCAAGCAGATATGCCGCAGCCGTATACGACGAGGCCCCGGGCACTGCCCGATTGGCGATCGCGGTGGCCGGCGCCGTCTGCACCGACGCGGCCATCGACGCCGCGGCCGAGGCCGTGCAATTGCATGGCGGCGTCGGCTTCACATGGGAACACCCGGCACACTCCTATTTCCGCCGCGCATTGGGAAACGAAGCAGTACAGGGCGATTCGCGCACTCATCGCGCACGCATCGCAGAACTGATCGGTATTTGACTGTTCGGAAAATGCCACCGACGCCGGGTATTGACGCGACGTCACCCGATCTGCATACTGAAGTGAATCCAGTTCAATTTACATCCACACGAAAGGCTCATGATGATCGAGACCGACCACATCCTGTTGGAGAAAGACGGAGACATCGCACGGGTTTGGCTCAACCGCCCGCACAAGAAGAACGCGGTCACCGTTGAACTGCTGCACCGCCTCGACGAGATCATTGTCGAGGTCGACAACGATCCGAACCTCAAGGTTCTGGTGCTACGTGGCGTCAACAACACGTTCTGCTCAGGTTTCGACCTGGACGAGCTGCTCTCCGACTTCATCGGCAGCACCACAGCGATGGACGTCGCCGTGCTTTCGGCCAAGGTCTGCGACCGTCTCTACTCGATGAACACACCCTCGATCGCAGTCCTCGAAGGCTACGTCACCGCAGGTGGTTTCGAACTGATGATCTCGTGCGACTTCGCGATCGCATCGGATGACGCCAAGATCGGCGACTTCCACATCCGTCGCGCACTCTTCGGTGGCGCCGGCCCGATCTACCGCCTTCCTCGCATGATCGGGGTTCGCAAGACCAAGGAGCTCATGCTCACCGGCAAGCTGCTCTCGGGCACCGAGGCCGCTGCATTCGACCTGATCAATGCTTCGGCACCGGCCGATCAGCTCGATCAGACCGTGGCAGACTTCGCCGCGACTCTGACCGACAAGAGCCCGTTCATGATGAAGCTCACCAAGATGTGCATCGACAAGGGCCTCGACGCCGACATCCAGTCGCTCATGGTCATGGAGCACTTGGCCGTCGGCAACGCACTGCAGTCGGAAGACGGCAAGGAAGGCGTCACCGCATTCCTCGAGAAGCGTGATCCGGTGTGGGTCGGCCGCTGATCTGATTCACCCCGAGACCTGAAGGGTAGGCATGGCAGAGAAGACAGCAATCGTGCTCGAAGGCAGCCGGTGCACGGTGTGCGCCACGGTGGCCTTTCCGGCCGGCGTCATATGCAGCAAGTGCGCAACGCCAACGGCAGCACCTCTCGATTTGAGTACCCGAGGTGTGCTGTGGGCGTATACGATTCAACGTTTTCCTCCGAAATCGCCGCCGTATGTATCGCCCGCCGGAGGGTTCACTCCTTTCGCGGTCGGTTACATCGAACTCCCTGAAGGAATCAAGGTCGAGGCAATCATCGACTGTGAAGACTTCGACGGACTGGATCAGGCACCGGTGACGTTGGTCGCCACCTCACCGGTGCCCCGGTTCGCCGTCGACCGTGACGCGAAGGAAGGAGCAACCAAGTGACGCAGCCTATTTCGATCGTCGGAGCCGGGCTCTCGAAGTTCGGCCGGCAACCGGGAGTGAGTGGGCGTGCCATGGCCGTCACCGCGATCGGCGCTGCGCTCGATGATGCCGGACTTTCATGGCCCGACGTCCAGGTCGCCTTCGGCGGCAGTGACGGATCCGGGCTGGCCGACACCTTGGTGGCCGAACTCGGTTTCACCGGAATACCTTTCACCAACGTCAAGAACGGTTGCGCAACCGGCGGTAGCGCACTCTTCTCGGCGGTCAATGCAGTTCGCTCGGGTGCAGCCGAGATCGCACTGGCGGTCGGCTTCGACAAGCACCCACGGGGGGCATTCGATCCCCGACCGGAAGAATGGGGCCTGCCGGACGGATACGGCGAGGCCGGTCTGATGGTCACCACACAATTCTTCGGAGCCAAGATCTCGCGCTATATGCGCCAGCACAACATCTCGGCCGACACCCTGGCCCGCGTGGCCGAGAAGGCTTATCGAAACGGCGTTCTCAATCCGAACGCCTGGCGCCGGGAGGCGATGTCCGCCGAGACCATCGCGACAGCCGACATGGTCAACGACCCGCTCACCCGTTACATGTTCTGCTCACCCGGAGAAGGCGCCGCCGCGATCGTGGTTGCCAGCGAGAGCGCAACCAAAGCGCTCGCCGCGCGAGCGGTCACACTTCGGGCAATCACCCATCGCACCCGAAGGTTCGGCTCCTTCGAGGTTTTCAGCCCGGCCGTGCAAGGTAACGGTGAACCGACCAGTGTCAGTGCGGACGCCGCGCGGGCAGCCTTCGAGCAGGCAGGCATCTCCCCCGGCGAAGTCGACGTGGCTCAGCTGCAGGACACCGAGAGCGGTGCCGAAATTATGCACATGGCCGAGTGCGGCTTCTGTGAACCCGGCGAACAGGAATCGATGATTGCGGCCGGCGAGACAGAGATTGGCGGCCGTATTCCGATCAACACCGACGGTGGATGCATCGCCAACGGTGAGCCGATCGGTGCGTCGGGCCTGCGGCAGGTGCACGAGATAGTCACCCAACTTCGCGGTGAGGCGGGTGCCCGTCAGGTTCCCGGTACTCCCCGGATCGGGTTCACCCACGTATACGGCGCACCGGGCATCAGTGCCTGCACCGTATTGTCCGTATGAGTTTGCGAAGACGACTGAGGGCAGATCAGTGACACCACAAACGATTCCAGGTCTCGACGCGTTCACCGAGGAAGCCATCGCCTGGTTGCGTGGCGTCGCCGCACCTCGCACCGAATCGGTGTGGGGCGTTGGTTCGGATTCGGTGGCGGTATTCGAGAATTGGACCGCCGAGCAAGAGCGCGAGCACACCGACGAAATCTCGCGCTACGAACAGGCGAAGTTCGATGCCGGCTGGGGAGCACTGAGTTGGCCGCCCGAACGCGGCGGTCGCAGTCTGCCGCTGTCATACGTGTTAGCTTTCCGCCGGGCTGAGGAATCGTTCGACGTGCCGCGGCGGACCGAGATGTTCTCGGTTACACAGCAATTGATCGCGCCCACCATCGAGCAGTGGGGCACCGACGAGCAGAAGGAACGCTACGTGCGCGCGATGCTTCGCACGGACATCATTGCCTGCCAACTGTTCTCCGAGACCGAGGCCGGATCGGACCTGGCTGCCGTCCGCACCAAGGCGGTGCGCAGCGAAGCCGGCACGTGGACTCTCGACGGGCACAAGGTATGGACCTCCGGCGCGCTGGTGGCGGACTACGGAGTTGCGGTGTGCCGTACCGACGCCACCGTCGCGAAACATGCCGGGCTCACCATGTTCCTGGTCCCGATGAACGCACCTGGCGTGACCATACGCCCGATCCGGCAGATGACCGGCGGCAGCTCGTTCAACGAGGTGTACCTCGACGGCGTCGAACTCGAAGACGCGTATCGACTCGGTCCGGTCGGCAAGGGTTGGCAGGTTGCTCTCACCGTGCTGGCGGCCGAACGTCTGGACGGCGGAAATCTCGGTCTGGCCAACGCAGATCAGGCAATTGCACTCGCACAGAACCTCGAACGCGAGCTGACCGAGATCGAGAAGGACAAGGTGGCCGACCTGGTCGCCAGGAGCTATCTACAGCGCGTGAGCAATATGCGGGTGGCCGGGGCGATGCTTGCCGGCAACGAGCCGGGTCCTGAAGCCTCACTCGGAAAGTTGTTGGCTACCGACACCATGGCCAGAACGTCGGAAGTTGCCCGTTTGCTGCTCGGCCGTGAACTTACCGCCGATTCCGGTCGATGGGGAACGTTCGCGTGGTCCGAACACGCACTCGGCGCCCCCGGATACCGAATTGCGGGCGGCACCGACGAGATTCAGCACAACATCATCTCCGAGCGCGTGCTCGGTCTACCAAGGGAGCCGCGACCGTGACCAGTTCGACTCTGCAAGAACGGGTCGCCGCCAAACTACTGGCGGACTGCGGCGCGACGTTAACCGACTTCCAGCCGCTACTCGGTGGACACTCCGGACTGACGTACCGCGCCACCACCTCGACCGGTGACGTGGTGATCAAGGCGGTGCCGGAAGGCCAGCGATCCATCGGCAGGCACGACATGCTGCGACAGGCGCATATTCTGCAGGCGCTGGCCGGCACCGAAGTTCCGGTGCCGCGCGTAGTTGTCGTCGACGAGATCGAGCCCGCGTGGTTTGCCATGGAATTTGTTGCAGGCGAGTCACTCGAGCCCGTGCTCGACGACCCGGCCGTCGATCCGGTGCTCGCTGCCAATCGAATGCGTCGTGCCGCTGCAGTCCTACCGCGACTGCATGAGGTGGACCTGGCCACCATTGCAGGGCTCGCAGATCCCCTGACACCGGCAGACGAGCTCGAGCGCTGGGCCAAGACGCTGGGCGCAGTGCCACCGGAATTGGTTGTCGGCGCCGATCGTCTGTTGGAACTGTTGCGCTCCGACATTCCCGAACCTATCGAACCCACACTGGTGCACGGTGATTACCGTCTCGGCAACATCATCTCCGACGGACTGGAGCCAGTTGCACTCATCGACTGGGAAATCTGGTCTGCCGGAGATCCACGAGTCGAATTGGGCTGGTTTCTGGTATTCGCCGACGGTTCGAACTTCCCCGGTGTCGGTCGGGAAGTCACCGGACTGCCGAGCGCCGAAGAGTTGGTCGCGCTGTACACCGGAGCGGGTCCCGCACTCCCCGAACTCAACTGGTTCGACGCACTCGGCCGGTTGAAGATGGCGGCGATCATGGGCCACAACCTGCGTCGGCACCGCGAGGGTCGCCATCATGATCCGGACCAGGAGAAGCTGCCCGACACCATCAACCGGTTGATCGAGACCGGTACCGCTCTCCTGCGTCCCTAGATCTTCTAGGCCGCTGGTCTTTTGCGTCGCTGATAATCACCTAAGGAGACCTACCGTGGATTTCGCCTATTCCCCGCGGACCGAGGAACTGCTCGGCAAGCTCGAATCTTTCATGGCCGATTACGTCTATCCGGCGGAATCGGTGTACGACGCCCAGGTCGCTGCCAACGACAACCCGCACGAACAGCCCCAGATCATGCGCGATCTGCAGGCGAAGGCACGCGAATTGGGTCTGTGGAATCTGTTCATGACGCACGACGGACTCGGTGCCGGGCTCACCAATCTCGAATACGCTCCGCTGGCTGAGATCGTCGGCCGCTCCATCATCGGTAACGAGACGATCAACTGCTCGGCTCCCGATACCGGAAACATGGAGATCCTCGCCATGTTCGGCACCGACGAACAGAAGGCGCAGTGGTTGAAGCCGTTGCTGGACTGCAGTATTCGTTCGGCTTTTGCGATGACCGAACCGGCCGTGGCAAGTTCGGATGCGACAAACATTCGATCGACTATCCAACGTGACGGTGACGAATACGTGCTCAACGGCCGTAAGTGGTACACCTCCGGCATCCTCGATCCTGACTGCAAGCTCATGATCTTCATGGGCAAGTCGGATCCCGAAGGCCCGACCTACCGACAGCAGAGCATGATCCTGGTACCGGCCGACGCGCCCGGCGTTGAGGTCATTCGGGACCTGCCGATGTTCGGCTTCCAAGACCGACTCGGCCACGGCGAAGTTCAATTCACCGATGTTCGGGTACCGGCTGCAAACATGCTCGGCGCCGAGGGCGACGGATTCGCCATCGCACAGGGACGCCTGGGCCCCGGCCGGATGCACTACGCGATGCGCGCAGTCGGTATGGCAGAACGGGCACTGGACATGATGTGTAAGCGCGCGCTCGAAAGGGAAGCGTTCGGAGGCCCCCTTGCCGACCGCGGCGTAGTGCGTGAATGGATTGCCCGCAGCCGCATCGAGATCGACCAAATCAGGTTGCTCGTACTCAAGTCGGCTTGGTTGATGGATACCCAGGGCAACGCGTCTGCGCGCTCGGAAGTGGCCGCCATCAAGGTGGCAGCAATGGAAGTTGCGCACAAGGTTGTCGACCGCGCGGTGCAGACCTTCGGCGCCGCCGGAGTCAGCAACGACACGATCCTGGCTCGGCTGTATGCGATTACCCGCGCCCTGCAGATTGCAGACGGACCCAGCGAGGTTCATCTGCGCACCATTGCCCGCCTCGAGGTGAAGAAGCACAAATGAGTACACCAGAATTGACCGGTAAGGTCGCGCTCGTGACCGGCGCGAGCCGCGGTTTGGGACTGGCCATCGCGCGCGGACTCCGGGACGCGGGCGCGACCGTGATCGTGTCCAGCCGAAAGCTCGAGTCCTGCCGCGAAGCGGTGGCGTCGCTCGGTGACACCGGCCCGGGAACCGCTCACCCGTTCGCCCTGCACGTCGGGCACTGGGACAGTATCGAGCCCGCGGTCGACCAGATCACTGCCGAATTCGGCAGCCTCGACATCGTGGTCAACAATGCCGGCATCGCACCGCTGGCCGACAACTTGCTCTCCGCCTCGGAAGGGCTGTGGGACAAAACTATCGAGGTCAACGTCAAGGGACCCTTCCGGCTGATGGCAGTCGCGGGAGACCGGATGCGGGCGGCCGGCGGCGGCTCGATCATCAACATCTCCAGTATCGGTGCGGAGCGCCCGAGCCCACCGGAAGCGATGTACGCCGCGGCCAAGAACGGCCTCAATGCGCTCACCCGGGCGTTTGCTCAGGAGTATGCACCGACGGTGCGGGTGAACTGTGTGATGCCAGGCGGTTTCGCTACCGACATGGCCGAGAACTGGGACGACGAGTTCATCGGAAAGATCGTGGACCGTCTGCCTGCCGGGCGACTGGGCCGGCCTGAGGAGATCGCCGGTCTGGTGACGCACCTGGCCTCGGATGCGGCCGGCTACACGACCGGCGCGCTCATCCCGGTCGACGGCGGCCGAACCGCCGTGTACTGACGCTGCGATGTCCTGATATCGCAGTAAAGCCATGACAGACAACGGATTCGAAGGTGGACAGATGCTGACCGAGATGTTCGGACTGGCCGGACGGGTAGCGATCGTGACGGGTGCGTCGTCTGGTCTCGGAATGGGATTTGCGCGCACACTGGCCAGTGCCGGGGCCACGGTGTACGCCGCGGCCCGCCGGCTCGACCGCCTACAGGACTTGGCAGCCGAGGTACCGGGAATTGTTCCGGTTCGTTGCGACATCACCGACGACGCTGATCGGCGCGCCCTGATCGACAGGTGTTACGAACAGTCCGGACGGCTGGACGTACTCGTCAACAATGCCGGCATGCCGGGACCGCCGAACGCCGAGGACGAAACCATCGCGGGATTCAATTCGGTACTCGAGCTCAATCTGGTATCCGGATTTCACCTGGCGACCTACGCCTCGACCCGACTTCCGGAGAACGAACGCGCGTCGTACATCAACATCTCCTCGGTGATTGGGCTGGTGTCCACGGCCCCGATCGGTGGCGCGAGCTATGCGGCCTCCAAGGCCGGAGCACTCGGCTTGACCCGGGAATTGGCCGGTCAGTGGGGACGCAGGGGGATCCGCGTGAACTCCGTCGTGCCTGGGTGGTTCGATACGGAGATGACCGACGGACTGTTCAGCAATGACAAATCGGCGGGGTGGGTGCGTAAGAACACCATGCTCGGCCGCGGCGGGGTCGAAGGTGAGATAAACGGCGCAGTGCTGTTCCTGGCCTCGGATGCCTCCTCGTACATGACCGGCCAGGCGCTGGTTGTCGACGGTGGTTGGACGGCGCGCTGATGTTGGCAGTCCAGCTGACGGCGTGGGGTCAGCCTCCGCAGGTGCGTGAGATCCCCGTACCCGAGCCCGCTGAGGGGCAACTGTTGATCAAAGTCGGCGCCGCTGGTCTGTGCCGCTCGGATCTGCACGTCATGGATTCGCCCGCCGGACGTTTCGATTACCCGTTGCCGCTCACACTCGGCCATGAGGTTGCCGGTACCGTCGTCGGTGCGGGACCGCTGGCCGATCACGCGTGGATCGGTGAAAATGTTGTCATTCATGGTGTTTGGCCATGTGGCCGGTGCCGCAATTGCCGGCGCGAGCGCGAGAACTACTGCTTGGAGAAAGTCCCGCGTGGGGACGGCCGACTCAGCCCGATCGGAAACGGGTTGGGCCATCCGGGCGGGCTGGCAGAATACCTGCTGGTGCCCTCGGAAGCTGTTCTCGTTCGCGTCGGTTCGCTGAGCCCCCAGCAGGCCGCTCCGCTCGCCGACGCCGGCCTGACCGCATATCATGCGATCCGGACCAACAGCGACGTCATCGACTCGGACACTGTGGCTTTGGTGATAGGAATCGGCGGTCTCGGCCATCTGGCGGTGCAGATCCTGCGCTCTTTCGGCGTCACAGACATCATCGCCGTCGAGACAAGAACCCAGACACACGCTCTCGCGCTCGAATCGGGAGCACACGCGTGTTTTGCGACGCTCGCGGAAGCGACAGAGGCTGTGGCGAGCCTCGGCGGTGCCGACGTGGTCTTCGACTTTGTCGGGGCTCAGGCGACGGTCGAACCCGCTCCGGCGCTTCTCGCTCCCGGCGGCCGAGTTGTCGTCGTGGGAAGTGCGGGCGGGCAACTGACCGTCGGCAAAAGCCTTGGTTTGGTCAACGGCTGGCAAGTTCGGGCGCCGTTCTGGGGCACCATCGAGGACCTGCGTCAGGTGGTCGAACTCGCCAGTGCAGGAAAGCTGCATGCCGAGGTGACCACGTTCACGTTCGACAGCGCACTGGAGGCATACGATCGCCTGCGTTCAGGCGATCTGTCCGGCCGCGCCGTACTGGTTCCCACAGCCCCTTCATCGCTGTAAACATCCAACACACAATCGAACTCGAAGACGGAAGAGGGACGCCGCAGTGAAGTTGCTGGCACAGGAGATGCTCGCCCGGGCGGAAGGCAATCCGGCCGAGATTGCGGTGATCGACGAGTTAGGTTCTCACACAATCGGTTCGATCGTGGAGGCGGCTCGCTTGCTGGCCGATACCATCGCTTCGCTCGACGGCGGGGCACCGACTGCGCTCATTCAGGCCGACAATACGTGGCAGACGGTGGCTACCGCCCTCGCGATCGGACTTCGCGGCGGCGTAGTGGCGGTCTTCAGTCCACACGCCACCGAATCCGAGTTCGAGATGGCGATCGACGACATCGACCCGGATCTCGTGGTGGCCGATGCCGACGCACTGACCCGCTGGGGCATCAAGGACGACCAGTTTGCCGGTTCGGTAGCCGCTTTCGGAACGCGAGTGCTCCGGTCTCGGCAGGGGGATTTCGCCTCGGTTGAGCGCTGGCGCGGCGGCACCGCGATCGCGATGACCTCCGGTTCGACCGGTCGCCCGAAGTGTGTCGTCCAGTCCGAGGAGGCAATCCGCTACGCGTGCCGGAGCACCATCGATACTGTCGGATTGCAACAGGGTGAGGCGGTCGGCGCTTTTGTGCCGCTGTCGTCCGTCGCAGCTTTCTGTTTCGGGATGTATCTGCCTGCTTACCTTGGCGGACAGATGGTTTCGATCGCCAAGTGGTCGCCTGCGGTAGCACTGGAGGCAATGGCGAAGCACCGGGTCGCCTGGACGATGCTGGTACCGACCATGGCCCTGCAGCTCTCGGTTACCGAAAGGGCTGGCGGTAAGCTCTCGGCGATGCGCGCCCTGACGGTTGGTGGCGGTCCGATGAACGAGCGCACACTCGGGAACGCCGAAACCGTCCTGGGTACCACCTTTCTTCGAGTATTCGGCATGTCCGAATGCCTGGGCCACACGACCCCACGTCTGGACGATCCGCCGGCCGTCCGACTGGGGCGGGACGGACGTCCGTTCCCCGGCACCGTCGTTCGAGCGGTCGACACCGCCGGGGCGCTGCTCACCGCAGGCGAGATCGGTGACGCCCAGGTGAAGGGACCGTCACTGTTCGTCGGTTATGCGCGCGGCGGTGCTCCGGTACTGCCCGAGCTCACCGCGGACGGCTTCCTGCCGACGGGCGATCTGGTCGAAGTCGGTGAAGACGGATCGATCTGCGTCATGGGACGCCAGAAACAAATCATCATCCGCGGCGGCCGCAATATCGACATCAACGAAATGGAATCTGCGATCGCGTCGTTGCCCGCAGTGGTTCAGGTCTGCGTCGTTCCCGTCCCAGATGACCTTCTGGGCGAGCGAGCGGCAGCCCTCGTCGTCACTGGTGGTACGCCGCTGACGCTGGCGGAGGCGACCACCCAGCTTGCCGCGAGGGGCTTTCCAAAGTTCAAGTGGCCGGAGTTTCTCTTCTCCGTCGAAGATCTTCCTCAGAACCGAGTCGGCAAACTTTCCAGGGCCGATGCGGTGGCGCTCGCCTCAGGCCTGGCCTCTGAAATTGACACGAGTTCATCTCAAAAAGGGGTAAGGTCGAACTAATCATCCACGCACCTCCGGGGGAGCCACATGACAGCAGAGACCGCGTTGCGCCGGGAGAGTCCGCGCTCCAAACGAACTCTCATTCTTGCCACGGCGATCGACCAGTTCGGCAAATTGGGTTACGAGCACACCAAGTGGGCGTCGATTGCCGACGAGGTCGGTATAGGACAGACGGCGCTCTATCACTATTTCGAATCGAAAGCGCATTGCCTCCTGACAATCATGCGGCTGGAATTGGCCGATTCGTTGGAGCGAGTCACTGTTGCAACCGAGGGCGACTCGGATCCCACAAAGGCACTCAGGGCGGCAATCGTCGTATCACTCAAGGCTTCACCGAGGGATGCTCTGCAGCGCCGCATTCTTCAGAGCCACATGGATCTTCTTGCCGCGGAGCGACAGTCGGAAAAAGAGGAGTCCGAACGACTGAAGTCCCGTGAACTCGTTCAAGCGATCGAAGAAAAGTGGACCGCGCTGATTGCGAGCGGAATCAAGGAAGGCGTCTTCGCTGATTCCGATCCTCGCTTGATGGGCCGACTCGTCTTGGCCCTCGTGATCAGTGTTTGGCGCTGGTACCGGCCGGACGGCAAACTCAGCCTGACAGAGATCGCCGAACGAGTGACCGATGCGGCCCTGCGGATGGTGTGCGCGTAGATCACTCCGCGCACGGCGAGTATCAGTTTGGACTGCCCATCGAAACTAAAGTGAATTCAATTAGGAGTTGATATGTACAATCTCGTTCTCGTCGCATCCCGACCCACCGACTGGACCTATCAGCAGTTCATCACTTGGTGGCGCGGCGAACACGCGGAAGTCACCTATCCCCTTCCCGGCCTTCTGCGATGGCAGCACACCGAATTGCTCGAAGCTTTCGGCAGCAAGTCGGAGGGGTGGGATGGCTTGTCCGTCTTGAGTTTCGAATCGCGGGAGGCACTCGAAGCCGCGCTGGCGAGTCCGCAGTGGCAGGCCGCCGTTGATCACGTCGGAACCATGGGTGGCCGCCGGATGATGTGGTACGGCGACGAAAAGACCATGGTGCCGCTCGCCGACAGCGGAAAATGACCGACTCTTGGGATCGGCCCGGTTGCTATCGCGTCGCCGACGGCGTTTTCCGGATCCCATTGCAGATGCCGCAGGACGGCCTGCGTGCAATCAACGTCTACGCGCTCGAGACCACGGACGGACTGGCGCTGGTCGACGGCGGTTGGCATCGCAACAGCACGCACGCCGAACTGTCCGACGCCCTAGCGCTGATCGGTCGTAACCCGGCGGAGATTCACGACATCTATGTCACGCATGTCCACCGTGACCACTACACGTTTGCCGTTGAACTGCGTCGACGGCATGGTTCTCGAATCCACCTCGGCGCAGCCGAATCTCCCGGTATCGCCGCAATCGCCAAGCTGGGCAACAATGTTCCGGAGAGCTCAATTCTTCAGCTGCACCGATCCGGCGCAGCGACAATCGCCGAGCAGGTCTATCGAGACTCGATCGACGAACCCTTCGAGCCCTCGGACTGGGAGGCTCCCGATCACTGGCTCTCCCCCGGCGCTCTCGATATTCCAGGCCATCGCTTGTCCGCGGTACACACTCCCGGACACACCAAGGGGCACATGGTTTTTCATGACCTCGAACGCGACGTCTCTTTCACCGGAGACCATGTGTTGCCGACGATCACGCCATCGATCGGATTCGAACTCGGCGATTGGGAGCTGCCACTCGGAGCGTACCTCCGCTCGCTGGAGATGATGCTCGACGACCGGGACCGGATCATGATGCCGGCGCACGGCGGCACAGGCGCGGGTCTGCACGCGCGATGCCGGGAGTTGTTGGCGCACCACGATCACCGTCTGGGTCAGACTGCTTCTGCGGTAGCCGAATTGGGCGAGGTCTCAGGGCTGCAAGTGGCGCAGGTGTTGACCTGGACCCGGCGCGAACGCGGCTTCGATTCTCTCGATACCTTCAACCAGATGGTGGCCACCTGCGAGACGCTTGCCCACCTCGACGTGCTTGTCGAACGTGGGCAGTTGTCCGTGAAAAACAGGAACGGGGTGGATCACTTCAGTTCGAACTGAAGAGATCCACCCCGTTTACCGACCCCCTCAGGCGCAGGTCCATCCGCCGTCGACATAGAGTTCGATACCGGTGACGAACGTCGAGTCATCGCCAGCCAGAAAAGCCACGGCGGCAGCAACTTCTGAAGCCGTGCCAAGTCGGCCCATCGGCGTATTCGCAATCATCGCCCGGTGCCGCTCACTACCCTCGTAACGCCGCAGCAGTTGCTGGGTCTCGATAAATCCCGGATGCACCGAATTCACGCGCACACCCTTCGTGGCCCAGTGCAATGCGGCGTTCTTTGTCATCGTGCGGACCGCACCCTTGGCGGCCGCGTAGGCGAAGCTGTTACCCAATCCGCCGACCGTGCCGAGGATCGAGCAGATGTTGACGACCGAACCGCCGCCAGTGCTTTCGATATAGGCCCCGGCGTGTTTCATGCCGAGCCACGTTCCGGTCTGACTGACCTCGATGACTTTGTTGTACCGATCGATGTCTTCGTCGACGACGGAAGCCAAACTACCGATCGCACCGTTGTTCACCACAGCGTCGAGTCGGGAATACCGCTCGGTGACAGCCTCTATGACCCTCTGCCATTGCTCTTCGCGAGCGATGTCGAGTGCGAGAGCCTGATGGCGGTCGGGCTGATCCTGCTTCGCGACCACTTCGGCGCACGCGTCACCACTGATATCGGTCACGATCACCGAAGCACCCTCGGATGCAAGGCGGCCGACGATTTCGACGCCGATACCGCCGGTGGCTCCGGTAACCAGTACCACTTTCTCACGCAAACGAGTATTGCCCACCGACATCGTTTCAGCCTCACTTTCTGTCACAGCTTGCTCAGGACGTTACGCCCGCCGACCAGCATGGCGATGGCAACGCCGATCGTGGTCACCGCGGTCATCAGCAGCGCCATGGCGGCCACCATCGGATACGAACCGTTCTGCCACATGTCGAACAGCAGCGTTCCCATCACCTGAGTTGTGGAAGCGCGTACCAGGAGCGACGCGGCGAACTCGTGCGTGAGCAAGATGAACATCAGCGCGACGGCACTGAGAACCGTCGGACGCATGAGCGGCAACATGATTCGCAGCGTCGTGACGAAGGGGGATGCACCGCTGGTGGCCGAGGCCTCGTTGTATGTGTTTCCGAGTGCAAGCATGGCTGTCATCTGCATCCGTGTGGCGAACGGCAGCATCAGAACGATGTAGACGAGGATGATGACCGTGCGGGTGCCGTACAGGATGAACGGCGGTTCGGTGTAGGTCAGCAGGAAGCCGACGCCGAAGATCACTGCGGGGATGCCGAGCGGCAGGGCGGTCATCAGATCGGCCAGCAGCGCCAGGATCTTGAAGCGCCGCCCGCGGACCAGGAGGTTGGCCAGCGCGTACCCGATCGGAATGCAGATGATCACCGCTCCCAGAGAGGTAAGTACGCTGGTGACAACGGATTCGGTGATCGCACTAGTCGACCAGAGCTCCCGGAAGTTGTCCAGGGTCAGTAAACCCCACGACAGCGATCCGGACCAATACGGCGTCAGCGAGACGATGATCAGCCCGATCAGCGGAATGACCAGTGCGAACATCGAGAAGATCACCACGGTGGCCGTCGCCCAGGTAGCCCGGCCGGTGGACGAGGCAAATGCCTTGCCTCCGTGCGTGACAAACCGAGTCTGGTTGCCCAGCAGCACCTTCTGCACCAGGACGAGCACCAAACCGAAGATCACCAGTGGTGAACCGGCAGCTGCCGCGGCCGCGAAATCCGAAGGGGACTCGGACACTCGGCGGTACATCTCCGTGGTCAGGACCTTGACGCCCGAATTCTGGCCCAGCAGTAGCGGACCGGTGAACTGTCCCAGACCGAGTAGCAATGCGATTCCGCCGCCGTAGATGAGTGAAGGCCGCAGCAAGGGCAGCACGATCTTGAAGAAGATTCCGACCGTTGACGATCCGCTCACCTGAGCGGCTTCGAGGTGTTCCGAACTGATGTTCTGCATGCCGGAGCTGACGAACAAGTAGACGAACGACGTGAGGCCG
This sequence comes from Rhodococcus sp. MEB032, assembly GCF_030208925.1. Taxonomy (NCBI): domain Bacteria; kingdom Bacillati; phylum Actinomycetota; class Actinomycetes; order Mycobacteriales; family Nocardiaceae; genus Rhodococcus; species Rhodococcus sp. MEB032. The sequence continues at coordinate 78,460 of NZ_JARVSY010000014.1, read as the reverse complement.
AAACCTGTGAGGATCACGATCCACGGGATGGTGTACACGTCGATGGGTCCGGTGTCGGTCCCGCTCCACCAGGGGAGCTTGCGCAGGAGCACGTTGAGGTAGCCGGGACCGGGCGAGAGCAGGAATGCCCAGCCGACGATGTTTGCGACGGCGGGCATGACGATCGGGAGGATGGGGACGATGCGAAGCCATCCCAGTTTCTCCGGGAGTCGGCTGGCGGCGAACGCAAGTACGGTACCGAGGACCATCGCGATCACGAGCGAGCCGAGTGCCAGGGCGATCGTCGTCCAGATCGCCTCGGCCACATCGTAGCGGCCGTACTGCGTACGGTAACCCGCGCCGCCGTCCTCGAACGCCAGCATCTGCAGCCGAATCATCGGCAGCACTACGAGATACGCAAGAACGGCGATCAGAATCGCGTAGCCGATGCGGGCCTGCCACTGCCGTGAAATCGAGAACGACTTGACGGATCCGCCGGCCGTTGCGGTTGCGGTTGCGGTTGCGGTTGCCATCAGGATCGGTCTCCTACACCCGGTGCGACCAGTTCGGGGACGGTCACCGCAGCGGCGTCCGGATCGGCGTATACCCGCAGACTGGACGGAGAGAAGCTGATCACCATGGGCGTACCCGGATCACTGGCGCGCAGTGTGGCACTGTGTTCGGCGGCACTGGCACGCAATGCCAGTTGTTCGGTACCTGTCTTGACCAATACGTCGAAGTGTCGTCCGGCGTACTCGTATGTCACCAGTTCGGCGTGCAGTGCAACGTTTCCGGCCGGAACGTCGTCCATCGAGGCATGCATCTGCACGTCGTCCGGTCGGAACCGCGCCACCGCGGCGGTGCCCTCGTCAGCGCGGTCCCGCACGCTGGCGTTGCTGAGATCGATGACGTCGTTCGCGCTCGTGTTCCAACCGTCGTGGGCGCGGCGCAGCTCCAGTCGATTGCCCATGCCGATGAAAGCGGCGACATACTCGGACACCGGATTCTCGAACACGTGCTCCGGCGCGTCGTACTGTTCGATTCTGCCGGACTTCATGATTGCGATCCGGTCGGCAAGAGCGAAAGCCTCGGCCTGATCGTGCGTGACGAAAACTGCGGTAAAGCCCAGGCTTTGATGCAGCTGATGGATCTGGGAGCGCACCTGGTCGCGGAGCCGTGCATCCAAGTTGCTCAGGGGTTCGTCGAACAAGACCAGATCCGGTTGCGCAACGAGTCCACGGGCCACCGCAACTCGCTGTTGCTGCCCACCACTGAGCTGCGACGGGTACCGATCGAGCAGTGCGCCGCAATCGACCATCTCGGCAGCCTTCTCCACCGCACCGTCTGCGATGGCCTGTTTGAGCTTGCGGACCTTGAGCGGGTATCGGATGTTGTCCCGGACCGTCATGTGCGGCCAGAGCGCATACGACTGGAACACCATGCCGATGTTCCGCTTGTGTGCGGGGACATCGGTTTTGGTGGAGGCATCGAAAACGTGCCTACCGCCGAACGAGATCGAGCCGCCCTGAGGTGTTTCCAATCCCGCCAGGCACCGCAGCGTTGTGGTCTTGCCGCAACCGCTCGGACCGAGCAGGACAAGGAACTCACCCTGCTCGATTTCGAGATCGAGTTGATCGACCACCACGTTCGATCCGTAAGTCTTCGTGAGACCTGAAACTGCGAATTGTGATGCCATTTCTATACTTTCTCGTTCGAGATTTTGGGGGTACGAACACCGGCGGCCTGGCCACCGTCGACGAGGATGTCGGTTCCGGTTACGTAGCTGCTGTCGTCAGTGGCCAGGAAACGAATGACCCTCGCGACCTCGCTCGGCGCGCCACGGCGTTGCATCGGAATGCTGCGCACATACGCTTCGACGTCGTCGTTGGAGAAGTCCGATACCGACGTGATTTCGGTTTCGATGCTGCCGGGGCAGACGGAATTGACTCGGATACCGCGGTCGGCAAGCTCGAGTGCGGCCACCTTGGTCAGGGCTCGGACCCCGAATTTCGCTGCGCCGTAAGCACCCAACTCGGCGGTCGCGAGCACGCCACGCAATGATGCGAGATTGATGACGCACCCACCATCTGCCATTGACGCGGCTGCGGCCTTCAGCCCCAGGAATGTGCCAACAAGATTCAGGTCGATCATCCGACGAAACTGGTCGAGTGACGTATCTGCCAGAGTCGCCTTCATCGCAGCTCCGGCACTGTTGACCAGCACCGTCATGTCGTGGCCGGCCGCCGCCATCGCCGCTGTTGCGTCGGCCCAGTCAGTCTCGCTCGTCACGTCGAGATGGCGGTAATACGCGTTTGCGCCCAACGTCGCAGTGAACGCGCTTCCGGCGTCGTCGTTGACATCGGTAAGGTAAACGGTTGCGCCGTGCGCGGCGAACAGTTCGGCGCAGGCCCCGCCAATACCGCCGGATGCTCCCGTGACAAGAACATTCGTTCCCCGCATCGAATCCGTGAGGTGGTTCAAGGTCAGCCTTCCACTTGTTGATTGGCGCTTATGTTCTGCGGAGCCATGTTTCGGTGTTACTGGAAGAGCTTTTGCCACTGCTGGGAGTACTGCTCGACCTTTTCCGGTGTCAAGTCTTCGGGATTGGGCAGCGCGATGTCCTGAGCCCGGGCGACAGCCCCAGGAATATTCGGGAGTGCAGCAGCGTATCCGTCGTTGAGGGCGGTCTGACCTGCGACAGTTACCAGGAAGTTGGCCAACACCTGGGCGGCGTTCGGATGCGGCGCCGTGTTCAAAACGTGGGAGTACCAAGGGGTTCCCCACGGCTGCTGCGGCAGCACCCAGTCGACAGGCGCGCCTGAGTTCACTTCGGTCACCAGCGGCTGCACCGAGGGGCTGACGACGATCTCGCCGGACGTCAGGGCCTGGGCCACACCGAGCGCGCTCGGGTAGATGCGGGGTTGCAGCTCCGCAAGCTTGTTCCAGTAGTCCTCCCCGTATGTGTTCGCGAAGTGCCGGTACATGTCGACGTACGAAGCGATCCCCACAGGGTTGACGATGCCGATCTTGCCGCGGTAGGCCGGATTGAGGATGTCCTGCGGCGTCTTCAGTCCGTTCGGTACCGCATCGGTATTCCAGCCGAGCGCAAAGACGGCCGCGCTGGTGAGGAAGAACCGGTTGTCGAGCACGCTCGCCGCTGGATCGAATTCGGGGGCTTCGAGTGCGGGCCCGACCAATTCGGCGGAATAGGTACCGGACTTGGCGGCGTTCTGGATCCATGCCGAGTCGGTGAGCATGTGGACGTCGGCGGTACCCTTACCGATCTTGTGTTCGGTCTCGACCCGGGGATTGATATCCGGATCGGTACCGCGAACGTATTCCAATTCGATTTGCGGGTACTCAGCGTGGAATGCGACCTTGAGCGCATCGAGGTTGGCCGGCTTCTGGCTCGAATAGAGCATCACCTTGCCCTCTTCGTTCGCTGCAGCGACCACATCTTCCCAGCTGCCGTCGACGGCAGCAGACGCGGGTTCACTACTGCCACATCCCGAGATGCCGACCATGGCTGCGGCGGCGCTCAACGCCACCAGGGTGCGGACGAATGACTTCATGGCTTCCTTTCGGGCATGCCGTCGGACGTCGATGTATCGACATGTCGTGGGCACTCCAGTGAGAGATGTTCTCGCGTCGGCATTTCTGAAGCTGACCCTGCGCGGTGTGTCATCGCGCCTGGTCTCGGGCGGAGGCTGCCGAATCGAGAGCCACCCGCTTAAACTGAACTGATGTCAGTTCGAAGGTAGTGCCCATAGCTTGTGATGTCAATCACGAAGTTCACGGACGTGGAAATTGCTTCGAAGAAACAGGGCGATGGCTCGACACCGCCAACGGAACAAGTCAGCCGACGGCAGCGGAGGCTGCGGACAGACCGAACACCAGAGCCGAGGCGAGGCCACCGGCGTACGCCCGGTTCCACAATCCGCCGGTGTCGGAGCCTGCTGCAAACAGTCCGGGGATGGGCAGTCCGGCGGCGTCCAGAACTCGGGCTTGCGTGTCGATCCGAATCCCGTGAAACGGGAAGGTGACCGCGGGAACCGTTTCGATCACGTAGTAGGGCCCCTCGAGTAAGGGAGCGCGATCGAGTCTACGGCCTGGAACCAGTTCTGCACCCTGGGAGGCCGCCTCGTTGAACTTCCTGATCGCCGCAGCGATCGCCGCTCCGTCGTATCCCCATTCCTCCGGCAAAAATTCGAGTTCCTCGAGGTCCTCGGCGAGGCCGACCCTGCCACCACGCCTGCTGGCAAGTTCGAATTTGTCAACGGCCACAGCACCTTCGACATACGACGCGACCATCCAGTCGCGGTGCACGCGCGCGTCGGCAATCAGCAGGCCTCGGCCCTGCGGCTGTTCGAGAAGAGCCATCGTGGTGAGGTGATCGCCGAGCGTTTCGTCGACGAACCGTTCGTTGTCGAGACTGAAGAGAAGCGCATGCTCGCTGTAGTACAGCGACATGTCGACGAAGTCTGCGGGATCGGCAAGTTCAACACCGCTCGGAATCAGATGCCCGTAGAAGCCGGCATCCTCGACGCCGGTCGACGCGCCGACCTCGATCGCGAGGCGGTAACCTTCGCCGCAACTGTGTGGGTTCGAACGCAAGGCCATCCGGCCTGCGTCCGGGTGGACGTGCTGAGCGAGCAATTCCTTGTTGCCTTGGAATCCGCCGGTTGCCAGGAGGATCTGGCCGGCCCGAATCTCGCGCGCGGGCTCGGCACCCGTACGTACCACGGCGCCGCGGACGGCACCGTCCTCGAACAGGAGCCCTTCGGTCGCGGTATCGAGCACGACCGATCCGCCGGCGTCAAGAACGATTCGCTTGCAGGTGTCGACGTAGTGATTGGTGTCGAATCTGTGCCCGCGACCGAAGCTCAGAATGGGCTGCGCCGCGTCGACGTCAATGCCAATCGAGCGGATCCACTCGACACCGACATCAAAGCTGTCGACGAGGTGGCGCTTGAGAGCTTCGTCGCCCCTCGGGTTCTGTTCGGCCATGACGTCGTGATTCGGTGCGCTCCAGGCGTATCCAGCGAATCGCGCCGAACCTCCGACGTCGGCGCTGATCTCGATCAAGCACACTCGCCTGCCTGCTGCGGAAGCTTTTGCCCCAGCAGTCAATCCGGCCATTCCAGCCCCGATTACCAGCAGATCGTATTCATTGCTACTCAAATTGACTCCAATTGTCCGGCGCCGGTGAGCGCCTCCCATTCAAATTGAACTGACCTCAATTTGATTACAGTAGAAGCGCAGCGAGGAGAGAGTCAATCGATGTCACTCCCGACATGACGGTTGCATTGTGGGCTGAGTCACTCTAATATGAACTGAATTAGGTTTGATTTTGTTTCGGCAGGTACCAGAAACGGAGCAGCTCGCATGATCCCTCAGGTTTTCAGAACCACCGTGGCACTCGCCGCGGTGGCGCTCGCGTTGACGGCGTGTAGCAACGCTCCCGCTGCCCCGTCAGAGCCGGTTTCAGGTTCGTGGGACGACGTCGTTGCTGCGGCCAACAACGAGGGAAAGGTCACGATTTACTCGACCCAGGCGGCGCCCCGACTCGCAGCCCTGGAAACTGCCTTCGAAAAGGCCTACCCCGCAATCGATCTCGAGGTCGTCCGCGGAGTCGATTCGGATCTGCTTTCCAAGATCGATGCCGAAAGCAAGTCCGGCAAGGGAATCGGAGACCTCGCGGTGATCACCGACGTGTCGTGGATGAATACTGTCAAGGATACAGGCAAGGCGACCAAGCCGATCGGGCCGAGTTTCGACAACCCGGACTATCGCCGGGATACAAGCATCGTCTCGGACAAGTACTTCCTCGAAGGGGCAGTGATCCTGGGATTCGGCTGGAACACCGACCAGCTGCCCGGCGGTGTCTCTTCCCCGGCAGATCTTCTCGCTCCTGTGCTCAAGGGCAAGGTCGGAATCGTCAGTCCGTCAACGTCACCGACATACCTGGACTTCTACTCCCACATCGAGAAGTACTACGGCGGCAGGGAGTATCTGGAGAAGCTTGCCGACCAGAACCCACGCATCTATCCGAGCAATCAGCCGCTCGCTCAGGCACTCGCTTCCGGTGAGATCGCCGCCGGCTTGATGGCCGATCCGATGTTGGCATCCAAGGACTCCGGGGCACCGGTTGAATGGTCTGCCGGAGAACATATCTGGGGAGCGCGTTGGTACGGTCTGACTCTCGGCTCGTCACCGCATCCCAATGCCGCGCAGGTATTGGCCGACTTCATGGTCACCCGACCCGGCCAGGAGGCCACGTCGGTCGGTTACAGCTCGGTGTTGCCCGACATCGAAGGTTCGATCGCGAATGCTCAAGAGGTTCCTGATCAGAACACCGAGGTGACCACGGGTGACGGCGCCGCGCGTTACCGCGACGACCTCGAAGCCCTGTTCAACTGAACTGCTTGACAACCGTTCCACGTGCACGTGTTCTACTCGTAATACCCGCGGCCGCCAAGCGAGCGGATCGACGGGACTGAAAGGTGTATTCGATGTCTGATCGGCAGTTCGAGGGCCAGGTCGCAGTGGTAACCGGAGCAGGTTCCGGAATCGGCGCTGCCACAGCGCGTCTGCTCGCTGACCGGGGCGCCGTGGCGGTGTATCTGTGCGACGTCAACGAAGCTGCGGTAACCGAGGTAGCAGCGTCTGTGGTCGGTGGCCAGGCCATCGGTTTGGATGTCGGCAATTCGGCGCAGGTGACCCAGGCTTTCACGAGAGTGATCGCCGAGCAGGGGCGGGTTGACATCGTCGTCCATGCCGCCGGCGTCGACGACCCGAAGAGTAAACAGCGCATCTACGAGGCAGCTGAGCGTAATGAACCGGTTGACGTTCTCACTCACCTCGAGGACGAAGATTGGCGACGGGTCATGTCGATCAACCTCGACGGTACGTTCTTCATACTCCGCGAAGCAGTCCGGGCGATGAAACCAGCCCGCAGCGGCGCCATCGTGACGGTCGGCTCGTCCTCGGCGTTCGACACGCTTGTTGGCTACCCACACTACTCAGCTTCGAAGGCCGGAGTTCATGCGGTAAGCCAGGCTGTAGCTAAAGAGGTTGCGCCCTTTGGCATCCGGGTTAACACGATCGCTCCGGGACCAGTCGACACAGGAATGGCCAGTCGCACTCCGACCAACCTTCGCGCTGCGATGACACAGGACGGATTCCGCGGTTACGCAACCGCCGAGGAATTGGCAGATAACATCCTGTACCTGGCGTCGCCGGGTGCCGCCAACGTCGTCGGGGCCGTACTACTGAGCAACGGTGGTAGATTCACCGTCTGATCGGGGTCAGTTCCGTAGAAATGCCCGGTTTTGCACGTCTTCCGAAGACGTGCAAAACCGGGCATCGTGCTTTGTCAAAATAGCTTCGGCTCGACAAGTAATCGGGTTTGCGGCGCTAAGACAAGATATTCGGCCAATTTCGTCCGCACCCGATTCTCCGGAACGGTCAGTCGCTCGGTCTCCTGAGCGAGGTACTCAGACCAATCACGGAACGTGCAGTGTTCAACGTAGATGTCGGGCTCGTTTGCCGATCGCGACACGCTCCAGCGCAGTGCACCAAGACGCCGCCGGGAGAGTTTGAGTTCGTGCACGTTGTCGAGAAATTCTTCCGTGCGGCCCGGGAGCACGTGATAGGTGGTCTCGACGATCACGCGCAGACCGGAGTATTCGGCATTAGGGGCCAAGGGATCCGGTGCCCCGGTCAGTTCGGGGGCAATCGCCTCACTCGGCATGATCCCGCGGCGAACTGTCTCGAACACCGAGACGAACATCAACAGTGCGGCCAGTAGCACGGCGGGAACGAGGCCGAGCGAGTCGGCAAGGACGCCCCACAACAGGGCGCCGATCGCCTGGCTCCCCTGAAACATCAACATGACGAAGGCGATAACACGCGCCTTGATCCATCGGGGAACCACGGCATGAGCGGCGATCATCCAGGTGCTCTGAACCCCGACCCACCCGGCGCCAACCACTACAAGAACGGCAAACATCGCGCTGAACCACGGGATCACGACCAAACCGATCAGGACAAGCGCATATGCACCCGAGCCTAGCGCCACGAAGTGATTCCAACTCATCCGCGCGCGCAGCGGCATCAGCAGGATCGTACCGAGCACGGCGCCGATTCCGATTGCGCCGGAGAGGATTCCGAAGCCGAACGTACTCACCTGCAACCGATCATGCGCGACCAGCGGCAGAAGCCCCCACAGACAACTCGCCGGGATCCCGAACATGGTCAGTCGCAGCAGCAATCGCCTGGTCCAGCGGGAATGGCGAATGAAGCGCACGCTTCCTGCCACCGCCTGGCCTATCGAATTGTGCACTTCGACCCGCCCGGTCGATGCGGGTACCGTCCGTGCCGAGACGAAGACGCAGACGGCGAACAGAGCGGCAGTCAAGGCGAAAGCCGAAGTCGATCCCCAGCCGGCGAGAACGGCACCACCGATAACCGGCCCGACTGCGCGAGCGCCATTGAAGACGGCGCCGTCGATCGCAGGAACCACCGCCATCATCTCGCGGCTGACTATGTTGGGCAGCAACGCCTGCCAGACGATAGCGACGGACGCCAGACCTGCGCCGGCGACGAAGACCGCGAGCATCAAAATCGGAGTTTTCGCCAAGCCCAACTGCTGCAGTACCGCCAGCAGGATCGTCGACCCAGTCAACACCATTGCGGTTCCGACGAGCAGTAGGCGATGGCTGACGAACTCGGCCATCGCGCCGATCGGCAACGCCAACAGGAAGAACGGCAAGCTGGCGGCGAACTGAACCATCGACACCGTCGTCGCAGACTCCCCGGTTTCGGTGAATGTCCACTGCACTGCAAGTACCAGAATCCATACTCCGACGCTTGTGCACAGTTGGAAGCCAAGCATCATGCGGAGTCGCCTGATGCGCAGTGGCGCAAAGATGCTCACTGGCCGATCGCTATCCATAGCGTTCCTCTCGATCAACAAATGCTAGACTGAACTTAATTCAGTTTAGAATCAACTGGGAAAGTTTTCGCAATATTTGCCTTGCACTGCGTTCCCTTGCCGGTCCGTACAAGATCCCAGCTATCCGGAAAGGATCATCGCCATTCACAATCGAGTTGTGTGCCTGACCACACGTCCGTCCGGCCCTCTAGCGCCGGAACATTTCACGATCGTCGATGCCGACGTGCCTACCTTGTCGCGGGGTGAGGTTCTGATCCGAAACACTTGGCTTTCGATAGATCCGTCGATCCGACTGCGGCTCAGCGCCACAACGCCTTCGGGGTATCTACGACCCCTGGCTCCCGGAGATCCACTGGTCGGCCTGGCTATCGGCACTGTCGTCGAATCTCGAAGTCCGGGATTCAGTGCTGGCGAGATGGTCTCTCACATGTTCGGATATCGCAGTTACGCGGTGGTTACCGCAGACGGTGAAACGCTCGGTGGTACAGGCGGGCTAACGAAGATTACTCCGGGCAACTTTCCCCCTCAGTGGTACCTTGGGCCACTAGGCAGTGCCGGCTTGACCGCCTACGTAGGGCTTTTCGAGGTCCTCGAGCTCAAAAACGATGATGTACTTTGGGTTTCAGCAGCAGCCGGCGCCGTCGGAAGCATTGCGGTGCAATTGGCAGTGCTGCGAGGCAACACGGTTGTCGCATCCGCAGGCGGCCCGGAGAAGGTCGAATACCTCCGGCGTGTATTAGGCGTCTCCCATGCAATCGATTACCGTGCCGGCGATTTGAAGACGCAACTGACCAAAGCCGTCCCGGGCGGTATCGACGCCTACTTCGACAACGTCGGTGGCGATCATCTGGGCGCAGCCCTCGATCACCTCCGGCCAGGCGGCCGCATCGCGATGTGTGGGGCCGTCTCGACCTACGACACATCTTCCCCCGCGCCCGGGCCAACGAATCTCTTCCAGATCACCGCAAAGAGCCTGCGAGTGAGAGGGTTTCGCGCAGGGGCATATGACGAGTTGTATGCGGACGTACGTTCGGAGGTCGGCGGTTACCTCGCCAAAGGCATGATGACGTACCAGGAGACAGTATTCGATGGGCTCGACCTAGCACCCACCGCGCTCGTCGGAATGCTCAATGGCAACAACACCGGAAAGACTCTGTGCCGACTGTAGGGAGCTCTGCTCCCACATTGGCATAGTACGCCGGTGCCGGTACGAGTCCTCCGCAATTCTGGATTTGAGAGTCTGGCCTCCGAAACTACTTCGACGGTTCCACCTCCCACCGGACGTGAGTCACCAACGGTTCCAAGCTCAGCCGGCTGACGGCGGATTCCAGGAGTCCGTCGTCACGCTCCGCTGCGGCCAATTCCGCGACCACTCGTACGCGGTCGCTGTCCGGGATGTCGAAGGACTGCACTGACCGGAGCTGGAACTCCGGCCTCGAAATGGACTGCACGGTAAGCCCTCTGATGTGAGCTTCGGCGTCACCGTGGCAGGTCACCTCGAAGGTGTAGTCAGCCGGCGGTTCCTCGCGTCCGGTGCGGGCAGGCTGGTGATCCATCATCCGGCCCAACGGCCTCAACAACGTATTCGCCAACATGATTGCACCGGCACCGAACACCGCCACCCAGTACATTCCGCCGCCCGCCAGCGCGCCGACGGCGGCCGTGGCCCACAAGGTTGCGGCGGTGTTCAGGCCGGTGACGGAGGCTCCCTGCTTCATGATCACCCCGGCACCGAGGAAGCCGATCCCCGAGACGATCTGCGCTGCGACGCGCGTCGGATCAGCGTCCGGCCCCTGAAACCCGTACGCGCCCATGATGACGAAGAGCGTCGCACCCAAGCTCACCAACGCGTTGGTTCGCAGACCCGCCATCCTTGCGCGCCATTGCCTTTCGATCCCGACGGCAGCGCCGAGGACGAGCCCGAGCGCTATCCGCACAAGGATGACGTGGATTTCCACGGTGAACTCCTAGAGCCAGGTCGCGAATCGACGAATGAACATTCCCTTGGCCACCTGCGTGACGACGCAGTATGCCCCGAGGGTGAGGACCAGCCACGGGAAGTAGTTCCACGGCAGTGAAACCAACCCGAGGGAATGACCCCAGGACGTGAACGGGAACACCAGCGCGAAGACGCAGGCAGCGCCCGTGCTGAGCAGTACCGGCAGCGATGCACGCGACTGGATGAACGGGATCTTGCGGGTGCGGATCATGTGAACGATCAGCGTCTGCGAGATCAATGACTCGATGAACCAACCCGATTGGAACAGCGCTGCATGCTCGGGAGAGTTGGCGGCGAACACGAACCACATCAGCGCGAACGTCGAGATATCGAAGATCGAACTGATCGGGCCGATGAACACCATGAACCGGCGAAGGCTCTTGGTCTCCCACTTGCGGGGCTTCGCGAGGAAGTCGTCGTCGACACGGTCCCACGGGATCGTGAGCATCGAGAGATCGTAGATCAGGTTCTGCAACAACAGAACTACGGGAATCATGGGGATGAACGGCAGCAGGGCACTGGCGACGAGCACCGAGAAGACGTTCCCGAAGTTCGACGACGCAGTCATCTTGATGTACTTCTGGATGTTTCCGAAGGTACGACGCCCTTCGATGACTCCTTGTTCGAGTACACCGAGGTCCTTCTCCAGCAAGATGATGTCCGCGGATTCGCGGGCGATGTCCGCCGCTGTGTCAACGGAGATGCCGACGTCCGCAGCCCGCAGTGCGGGTGCGTCGTTGACACCGTCACCGAGGAAACCAACCGTGTGGCCGACCCGGCGCAGCGATTCGACAATGCGTGCCTTCTGCATCGGATCCGTCTTCGCGAATACGGTTGTCCGCTGCACCAACTCGTCGAGGGCGTCGTCGCTCAACGCTTCGATCTCGGCGCCGGAGACCACGGTCCCCACGTCGATACCGACTTTGCCGCAGACGGTTTCGGCGACCAGTTCGTTGTCACCCGTCACTACCTTGACCGCGACTCCGTGGCTCGCGAGGGCTTCGATCGCCCCGGCCGCAGATTCCTTCGGCGGGTCGAGGAAGGCCAGCAGACCGACCAGGGTCATGCCCTCTTCGTCGGCCGTCGAGTACTCGCGGCGCTGCTCTTCGACGACTGTCTTGGTTGCCACCGCAAGCACTCGCTTGCCTTGACCGTTCAGCTCCGCGACCAGACGGTCGACTCGGGCCAGCCATCCCGGTGTCAATTGGTGGGTCACCCCGTCCAGTTCCACCGATTCACAGACCGAAAGGAGCTCTTCCACTGCACCTTTGGTTACGATCAGATCGGCGTCTCCGTGGTCGACCACCACGGAGAGTCGACGGCGCTTGAAGTCGAAGGGAATCTCGTCCACCAACCCGTGCCGACGCGAGATCTCCTCGACCACTTCGGGACCGGCGGCCTCGATCACCGCGTCGTCGAGAAGACTGCGCAATCCGGTCTGATTCACGGAATTGACCGCCGCTAGCCGCAATACGTCCTCGGACTTACGTCCGGCAGTATCGAGATGCTCACCGAGAACGATGCGGTCCTCGGTGAGAGTTCCGGTCTTGTCCGTGCACAGAACGTCCATGGCACCGAAGTTCTGAATCGCGTTGATCTGCTTGACGATCACCTTCTTGCGCGACATGTGGAGCGCACCCTTGGCCAGGTTCGCCGTCACGATGAGCGGCAACATTTCCGGAGTCAACCCCACGGCGGTGGCGACGCCGAAGAGTAGTGCTTGGCTCCAGTCCTTGGTCAGCCCGTTGATGATGAACACCGCGGGAACCATGATCAGCATGAACTTGATCAGCAGATAGCTGACGCTGCGCACCCCGATGTCGAAGCTGGTTTCGGGCCGCTTGGACGCCAATTGTGCTGTCATGGCACCGAAGTAGGTCCGCTTGCCGGTGTGTACCGCGACGGCGGTGCCACTGCCCGACACGACGGAAGTACCCATGAACCCGATGTTCTCGGCTTCGAGCAGGCGATCGACGTCGATCCCCGACGACGGGTCCGCCGACTTCTCGGCCGGCATCGATTCACCGCTGAGCATGGACTGATTGACCTGTAGATCCTTGGCCCGGATGATGCGGACATCGGCCGGGATCATGTCGCCGGCGGCAAGCTGGACTACATCACCCGGCAGTAACTGCTCGATCGGAATCTCAGCCGTGACCACGGTGTTGTTGATCTTGCGGGTGGCCGCGACGGTCGTCGTAACCATCGCCTTGAGCGCCTCGGCGGCGCGGCTCGAACGGTATTCCTGCCAGAACCTCAGTGAGACACTGACAAAGATCATCAACCCGAGAGTGATGATGCCCTCGTAGGAAGGACCGTCCTCGGGGTCCGCCCAGACCACGTCGGTCCCGACCATGATCAGGGCGAGGAATACCAGGATCAGGATGAACGGGTTCTTGAAGGCCCCCGCGAACTGCACGATTGCCGGCGCCGGGCGGTCGTGGCGGACATCGTTGCGCCCGTATTGCCGACGAAGATCGTCGATCTGATCGTCGCGAAGGCCGTTGGCCGTCGTGGTCAGATCGGCGAGGACGGTGCGCGTGTCCGAGGCCGAGTAGTCGACCAATTCCTGTGCGCTTTCCTTTGCCAGGACTGTTGAATGTGTTTGTTGTGCAATGTTTCTCGTGGGCCGTGGCCGCAATGCGAGAACGGAAAATGACATGACGAATCTCCTCGGCTGCCCGAACACGCCGGACCATGCCAGTGCATGAGGGCAGCAGAATGCGCTGAGCGACAATGGAAGTCGTCAGCGGACGCGGCAAAGCCGCGCAGATGAAGCCGAGGATGCAAAGAGTCAGTGACTGAAGAGCAAAAGACCGGGGTGAGCATCGTTGGCAAGAACAGAAGGATGGGTCGAATATCGACTCGGCGGGTCGTCCACGATGGTCACCTCCTGAAAGTTCGGGGCGTCCGATGACGCCACACAAAGTACATGCGCACAGCACACGCCAGGAGAACCGAATATCGACGTACTCTCGCCTTCGCCGGAAGAAACCGGCATCAAGCTGCGAAAACACCTCCACGTCCGAGTTTTGGCACTGCACGACGTGTCCCGATCAAGACCGGGAAGCCACTTTGGATCACCCCTTAAGCCGGGGAGATCTGTCCTAACCTTGGGCGTCTCTCGACGTCGTGAGATCAGTGGCCTGTGTTCGTGCAGAAGCCTCACCTAACGAGGTACTGCACCCAGAGGGTAGTTCTCAAATCTGTTGCCTGTCAACCGAGCAACTCAGACGGCGGGCAATCCTGCCCGTGCGACGGCGCCGGCGAAGAGTGCCGTCACGGCGGCACCCATCACGCTCTGATCAACTTCTTCCGGATCCACCGAGTGCTCGAGAACGAGCCCGGATATCAAGGCCATCAACGATATTGCAGTGGTCCGCACATCGAAGGAATCGTCCACTCCCCATTCGCGGGCACGTTCACCGATCAACTCCACGAGTTGACTGCGCAAGTGGCGACGCTCACGTAAGTACGCCTGAGCGATCTGCGGATCACGTCCGGCGAGCACTCCGAATTCGAGGACGAGCAGTGACCACCCCGGGTCGTCGACCATCCACGTTGCAATGGCCTCGCCACCTTTGCCCGCCGCGTCGGCCGGGTTCATCCCGGCGATCTCGGCAAGCACACGGCCGGCCAGTTCGAGAGACCGTTGCGCGAACAGTTCGGCGAACAGATCCTGTTTCGACTCGAAGTTGGAGTAGACAGCCCCCTTGGTGAAGCCCGCTCGGCGAGCAACTTCAGTGAGACGTGCGGCACTGAATCCGCGCTCCGCAAACTCTTCCGCCGCAGCGTCGAGCAGTCTTTGCCGCACCACGTCACGTCCGGGGCGGGTTACCGGCGTCCAGTCCGGTTGACGAGATTCAGTCACGATACCTAGAGTATTCAATACCTCGGGTATTGACAAGCTCTTTACTTTCGACAAGATCAGGACTCTTTCGTGACCACTACGCATCCGGCACACGCCGCACCAGACAACAGCTCCACCCACGACGAACACCACCACGACAATCTGCTGGTGAAATACGGCGCACCCAAGGTGATGGCCGCGCTGTTCGTCGGCGTGCTCCTGCTGCAGATGGGCTTCATCCTCAGCTACGTCGCCGCCTTCCATCAGCCGACTCCGCGAGACATCGAAATCGCGGTCATCGCCGATCAGGGCACACCCGACGGCATGGATCAGCAGATCGCCGACAAACTCAACGCCATCGACGGCAGCCCGCTCGACGCTCAGGTGGTCGACAGCACGGCGACCGCTCGCCGCATGATCAACGACCGCGAGATCCAGGGCGCGTTTGTCATCAACCCGGCCGGACCGGACACCCTGATCACCGCGAGCGCGGGCGGCAGCTCCATCGCTACGTCACTCGAAGCGGTGTTCACGAAGGTCGAGGCGACACAGGACCGACAGTTCGTCGTCCGCGACGAGATCCCCGTCGGAGCCCACGACAACCGCGGCCTCTCCGGCTTCTACCTCTCGGTCGGCTGGGTCGTCGGCGGCTATCTCCTTGCGGCAGCCATCGGACTGTTCATCGGTGCGCCGAAGACCCTCCGCCAGGCAAGCGCACACACGGGCGTGATCGCCATCTACTCGATCATCTCGGGAGCCCTCGGCGCCCTCATCACCTCACACGTGCTCGGAACTTTCGCGGGCCACTGGTTCCCGCTGTGGATCCTGGGAACAGCCGTGGTGTTCGGCACCGCCATGTTCACACTCGGATTGCGCGCTGCCATCGGCGTTCTGGCAGTCCCGCTGGCTATCGCCGTCTTCGTGATTCTCGGCAATCCCAGTGCGGGAGGCGCATTCGGCTCCAACGTGATTCCCTCGTTCTATGCCGCCATCGGCCGATGGATCACACCTGGCGCCGGCACCGAAGGCGTGCGGAGCATCGTCTACTTCAACAACGTCGGCGTCGGCCAGCCTGCTCTGACGCTGTTCCTGTACGCGCTGATCGGTGCGGTCATGCTGTTCGGCTTCACGATCCGTCGTAACCGAAAGTCCACCGACACGACGCCGACTCCAGCTGTGGCGAACGCCGACTAGTCCTAGTCTGAACTCATGACGAGCCTCCTCCACCCCAACGCCTCGCACGTCGCCGAAACACTGATCTCGCGGGGTCACCACGGCGTCATCGTCACGCAGCCCGACGCCACGCACACCGCGGCCGAGGCAGCGGCGGCCGTCGGGGTGGAGGTAGGCGCGATCACCAAGTCACTGGTGTTCCTTCTCGACGACGATCCGGTCCTGCTGCTGGTCTCCGGCGCGCATCAGGTGAATCTGAAGGCCACCGGCGAACGCCTCGAAGGCAAGCTCACGCGGGCGCCGCTGGAGATGGCGAAGTCCGCGACGGGCCAGCCGATCGGTGGGGTCGCTCCGCTCGGGCATCCCACCAACCTGCCGACGTACGTCGATACCGCCCTCGAGCAGTACCCCGAGTTGTGGGCAGCCGCCGGGCACCCCAACACGGTCTTTCGCACGACGTACTCCGAACTCCTCCGAATCACCGCCGGCCTCGCCGTCGACATGGACTGAAGCACTTCAGCCAACCCGGTCCGAAACCACTCAGACGTGCGTCCACCTATAGTTGGACGCACCATGTGCACTGCAACCAGGACCCCGGCCGGCAACCACTGGCGTCGACGGCACGTAGATCTGTGCCGCACCGACGCCTGTCTGTGTATGCCGAGCGCAGTCACCTCGACCACACCGCACACCTCGAGTTCCAGCCGGAGAGTTCCCGTTGTCTGACAAGCCGAATGCCGTTTCCAGCCACACCACCCCCGACGTCCCCGAAGTAGCAGCGACGCCCGAGTTGTCCACCGGCATCTGCGCCGGTGACTACCGCGCTGCGCTTCGCCGCCACCCCGCCGGTGTCACCGTCGTGACCCTCGATTCGGGTACCGGCCCGGTGGGTTTCACCGCCACCTCGTTCTCGTCCGTCTCCCTCGAGCCGCCGCTCGTCTCGTTCAACATCGCGGAGACGTCGTCGAGCATCAATGCACTCAAGGCAGCCGAGTCCTTGGTGATCCACCTTCTCGGCGAACATCAGCAGCATCTGGCCCAGCGCTTTGCGCGTAGTGCCGATCAGCGTTTTGCAGACGAGTCACTGTGGGCAGTGCTCGACACCGGGGAACCGGTGCTGCACGGCACCCCCAGCTGGATGCGCGTCAAGGTCGACCAGTTGATCCCTGTCGGCGACCACACGCTGGTCATCGGACTCGTCACGCGGGTTCACGCCGAAGAAGACGACGAATCCGCTGCCGCACCGCTGCTCTACCACGAGGGCAAGTACTACCGCCCGACTCCGTTAGGTCAATAGACAACTGTGCGCCTTTATTAACCGCCCGCGGTTAATAAAGGCGCACAGCAAGTTAGAGCGCTACGTACTTGGTATCGAGATACTCGTCGATACCCTCGGTTCCGCCTTCACGGCCGAAGCCCGATTCCTTCACCCCACCGAACGGCGCGGCAGCATCGGAGATCGCGCCGCGATTGACGCCCACCATGCCGGTGTCCAGCTTGGCCGAGACGCGCATCGCACGGTCGATGTCGCGGGTGTAGAAGTACGCCACGAGACCGTACTCGGTGTTGTTCGCAGCCGCGATCGCTTCGTCTTCGGTGTCGAAACCGACCACTGCCGCAACGGGTCCGAAGATCTCTTCCTTCAGCAGGCGCGCGTCGGCGGGCACCTGGTCGAGGACCGTCGGGGTGAAGAAGAACCCGGGGCCTTCGGGTGCCGATCCACCGGTGCGAACGCGAGCACCCTTGGACACGGCGTCGTCGACGAGTCCGGTGACGGTTGCGAGCTGCTTGGTGTTGATCAGCGGTCCGATGTTGGTGCCCTCGGCGTCACCGGCGCCCACCTTCAAGGCCGCAACCTTGGCGGTGAACTTGTCGGTGAACTCCTCGCGCACCGAGTTGGCGACGTAGATGCGGTTGGCCGCGGTGCAGGCCTCGCCGCCGTTACGCATCTTCGCGAGCATTGCGCCGTCGACAGCTGCGTCGATGTCCGCGTCGTCGAAGACGATGAACGGTGCATTGCCACCGAGTTCCATCGACGTGCGGAGCAGCTTGTCAGCGGCATTGCGCACCAACAACTTTCCCACGCCAGTGGAGCCGGTGAAGGTGACCTTGCGCAGACGCGCATCTTCCATCAGCGGTCCACTGATGGAGGCCGCGTCGGACGTCGGGAGGATCGAGAGCACACCGTCGGGCAGACCGGCATCGGCGAACACCTGACCGAGGAGCTGCATGGTCAGCGGCGTGTCCTCGGCGGGCTTGACGATGATGGTGCAACCGGCAGCCAGCGCCGGTCCGATCTTGCGTGTGCCCATGGCGAGCGGGAAGTTCCACGGGGTGATCGCGAGGACCGGTCCGACGGCTTCCTTGGTGACCAGGATGCGACCGTTGCCGGCCGGAGCCTGCGTGAAACGTCCGCCGATGCGTACTGCTTCCTCGCTGAACCAGCGCAGGAATTCGCCGCCGTAGTTGACCTCACCGCGGCTCTCTGCCAACGACTTACCCATTTCCAGGGTCATCATCAGCGCGAAGTCCTCGGCGCGAGCGTGCAGCAATTCGAAGGCGGTGCGCAGAATCTCGCCGCGTACACGTGCCGGAGTGGCCGCCCAGTCTTCCTGCGCCGCAGCGGCGAGGTCGAGCGCACGGATACCGTCGGCAGCGGTGGCGTCGGCTACCTGGGCGAGTTCCTCACCCGTTGCCGGGTTGTAGACCGCAAAGGTCTTCTCGGCCGGGACGAGCTTGCCGCCGAGCCAGAGACCCTTGGGTACCGAGTCGAGAAGATCCGAGACGTTGGACATGTCAGTTCCCCTGTGCTGCAGTGCGGATAGCGGTCTCGAGGACGGTCAACGCGTCGTCGAGCAGCTCTTCGGAGATGACCAGCGGCGGGAGCAGACGGATGACGTTGCCGTAGGTACCGCAGGTGAGGATCACGACGCCGGCAGCGAGGCATTCGGCGGCGATCTTCTTGGTGATGTCGGCGTCCGGCTCCTGCCCGCCGGGCTTGACCAGCTCGATGGCGAGCATCGCGCCGCGACCGCGAACGTCGCCGATGACGTCGAGTTCCTTTGCCAGTGCGTTCATTCGGCCGACGACGGTCGACTCGATGGTGCGTGCGCGGCCACAGAGGTCGAGCTCACGCATCTGGTCGATGGACGCCAATGCAGCGGCGCAGGCGACGGGGTTACCGCCGTAGGTGCCACCGAGGCCGCCGGGGTGGACAGCGTCGATGAGCTCGGCGCGGCCCGTGACAGCGGCGAGCGGCATGCCGCCTGCGATGCCCTTGGCGAGCGTGACCAGGTCGGGCACGATGCCCTCGTGATCGCTGGCGAACCAGGCGCCGGTACGAGCGAAGCCTGCCTGAACCTCGTCGGCGATGAAGACGACGCCGTTCTCCTTGGCCCACGCGACGAGCGTCGGGAGGAATCCTTCTGCGGGAACGATGAATCCACCCTCACCCTGAATGGGCTCGATGAGGATGGCGGCCGTGTTGGCAGCGCCGACCTGCTTCTCGATCATCGTGATGGCGCGCTGAGCGGCCTGCTCACCGGTGATCTTGGAGCCGTCGACATTGAGGCCCTCGCGGTACGGGTAGGACATCGGGACGCGGTAGACCTCGGGGGCGAACGGACCGAAGCCGCTCTTGTACGGCATGGACTTCGACGTCAGTGCCATCGTGAGGTTGGTGCGGCCGTGGTACGCGTGGTCGAAGACGACGACTGCGTCGCGACCGGTTGCGTGACGGGCGATCTTGACGGCGTTCTCGACGGCTTCTGCGCCGGAGTTGAACAGCACGGAACGCTTCTCGTGGTCACCGGGGGTGAGCTCGGCGAGACGCTCGGCGACCTCGACGTAGCCCTCGTACGGAGCGACCATGAAACAGGTGTGGGTGAAGTGCGCGACCTGATCCTGAACTGCGGACACGACGGCCGGGTTGGAGGCGCCGACGCTGGTCACCGCGATACCGGCACCGAGGTCGATCAGCGAGTTGCCGTCGACGTCGACGATGACTCCGCCGTCTGCGTCGGCGACGTAGACCGGGAGGGTGGATGCGACGCCGGCGCCGACGACCTTCTTACGGCGTTCGGCGAGCGCAGCCGAGCGCGGGCCCGGGAACTCCGTGACGATGCGACGCTCCTGCGGAAGCCGGTATTCGATTGCACTCATGTGACCACCCTCTCGGTTGTGTATTGCATTCGAGTATGCGACGCGCGAAGCACCGCAAGCACTGCCGAAATGGATACCCGGAGCTCCAGGGCTACTCCATATCGGCAACGACAGCTAGCCTTGATCAGGTGACGGTTCCGATCTCGTGGCTCTTGCGCCAGAAACACCTCTCGCTGGCTCTGCTCACCGACCGAGCAGCTGCCACCCACCCCGTCACGTTTGCGCAGGCCACAGAGCTGACGGACCCCACCCCGTGGCTTTCCGGCGGCGAATTGGTGCTCACCACCGGGCTGGCACTGGTGGGCGCGGACGCCACCGACTACAGCGAGTACATCGACCGTCTGGCCGCCGCAGAAGTATCGGCTCTGGGTTTCGGGACCGGCCTTTCCCACGAGAGTGTGCCCACAGACCTGATTGCCGCCGCCCGCAGCCGCGGACTCCCCCTGCTGGAAGTGCCGTTCACGACCCCGTTCGCGGCAGTCACGCGCGCGGTGATGACCCGTCTGAGCCAGCAGGAATACGAATCGGTACTCCGCGCGGCAGAAGTACAGACGCGCATCACCCGCGTTGCACTGCGCGGTGGCGTGTCGGCGATCGTGCGTGAACTAGCCACGGCCACAAAAACTTCGGTGGCGTTTGTCGGTGATCGGATCACCGCGGTGCATCCGGCAAACCAGAAGTCGTTGATCACCGAGGTTCGCGCGGTCGCGGCCACCACCCGCGATCCCAACGCTCCGGCGTCGATCTCGCAGAGCACACCCGAACGGACGCTGACACTGTCCCCCGTCGGCGTCACCGACAGTTGGCACGGCTACCTCGCCATGGCGGGCGCCGGGCCCCTGAGCAATATCGACAGAGTGTTGCTCGGGCATGCGGTCTCGCTGCTCACTCTCGAACTCGAGAAACCGGTTCGACTACGGGCCGAGCGAACTCGACTCAACGCCATGGCTTTCGGGCTCTTACTCGACGGCCGAATCCCCGAGGACGGTGTGCCGTCGTACTTGGACGAAGCGAGCGACACGCACGGCAACGTCCGTGTCGTCCACGTTCGCGGATCCGGACTCGGCCCCGTTCTTCGCGAACTCGACAACGCTCTCGCGCGAGCAGGCCGGCCATTGTTCGCGCAATCCGAGGACGGTTCGCTGACCGTCCTCCTTCGCGGAACCGACACAATCGACACTGCCAAAACACTACTGGCGCAGCTCTCCCCCACCGAGGCGAAGACGGTGCGTGCCGGAATCAGCACCCCTCACCGTCTTCTCGACGCACCCCGCGCACTCGTCCAGGCCCGCGCCGCGGCCAACCTCACGACGGCTACGGCGCGTATTCTCGAGTTCGACGCTCTTAGTGGTTCGACGATTCTGGCATCCGAGTCTGCCCGTGAGGCATTGATCGCCATGGCTGCGGACACCATCCCGGTGCTGACGGAACACGACCAGGCACACGGAACCGCACTGGCCGCGTCTTTGCGCGCCTATCTCGAGGCAAACGGCCAATGGGAATCGGCCGCAGCCGAACTCGGTGTTCATCGGCACACCCTCCGAGGTCGCATCGCACGCATCGAGGAACTGCTGCAATGCGACCTCGGACAGGCCAGGGTCAGAGCCGAACTGCTGCTATCGCTACTCGCCTGGGAGGGCCGCTGAACCCTCCTCCGCGTGCACCGAAGCGAAGCTCGACGCACCGCGGACGAGTAGTTCGAGTTCGGCGTCGACCGTGCAGAGACGGGCGGTGTCCAGCGCTCCGCTGCGGCTCACGCTCGACATCAAAGCCGTGAACCGGCGCACCGCTTGCGGATTGGCGGCGGTCCACAACTCGACGACCTCCGGAATACCTTCACCGAGCGCACCGGACACGAGGTCCGCGAAACGCGCCGTCAACCTGGCATGGACGGCAGCGCTGCCCATGACCTCCCAATGCGAGGCACCGACGGCGACGTCGACGCCGCCGAGAACATCGCCCAGGTCGAGAGCGTCGGAGAGTTCCCGATAGATCGCGGCTGCGGCCGCGGCCGTCGTATTCTCCTGCAGTGCAATGTCTGCCAGGGCGAGTGCTCCGAAAGACGCCTCGATGCGCTCGCTGGCCGGCAAACCGTCGGTGAGTTCCCGCACCGGGGCTGCCCACCGATCGATGTCGGCGCGCGGGTTCACGGTGAACCGGCCGGCTGCTCCCGGACGACGCAACACCCAGCTCATCTCGGATTCCAACAACTGCTGCAAGCGATCGAGAGCCTGCAACTGCTCGGTGGCGCGCAGCTCCGAGTTCAAGATCTCGCGCCGAAGTTCCTCGGTGCCGAGCACTTCGCTGACTACTGCGTAGGCCAGAGCCGCTTCCGGACTGTGGACTCCGAGGTGTTCCTCGAGCCGGAACAGCACGCCGGGGCCGACGCGGTTGACCAGTTCGTCGACCACCGAGGTGATGATGATGTCGCGGCCCAACCGATGTGCGCGGACCGCGTCCGGTGCTGCCTCGACGACGGAGAGCGGGAAGTACTGCGGGAGACGATCGGCGAAGATCTGATTGTCCGGGACGGTCGACGCCCCCAATTCCGCCGTCAGTACGTTCTTCGACTGCGCCACCAGCACAGCAAGTTCCGGCCGCAGGAGACCCTGCCCGGCACGCGCCCTGACCGCCAGCGCCTTGGAGTCGGGCAGAGATTCTTCCAGTCGCTTCATGGCGCCCGCCGAGACGAGGTTCTCGATCAACCGCTCGTGCTGATCGAGCAGGGCCGGTGCGCGGTGCTCGGCCAGGCTGATCGCGAGGGTCTGATCTTCACTGGCCTCGAGCACCGATGCGGCCACCTCGTCCTGGGCCGCCGCGAGTAGTTCATTGCGCGAGGTCGCTTCCAACTCTGCGAGTGCGATCTTGATGTTGACCTCACGGTCCGAGGTAGCCACGCCTGCCGCGTTGTCGATGAAGTCGGCGTTGATTCGTCCTCCGCCAGCGGCATATTCGATGCGGGCACGCTGGGTGAAACCCAGGTTGCCGCCCTCACCCACCACGGTTGCACGCAACTCGTCAGCGCTGACGCGAACTGCGTCGTTGGACGGATCGGCCGCGTCGACGTTGCTTTCGGTCGACGCTTTCACGTAGGTACCGACGCCGCCGTTCCACAACAGGTCCACCGGAGCACACAGGATCGCTCGGATCAGTTCCTGCGGGGTCAAGTTCTCCTCGGTGATTCCGAGGGCCGCACGCGCCTCGAGCGGAAGGCGGATCGACTTCGCGCTCCGCGGCCAGACGCCACCGCCCGGCGACATCACGGTGCGATCGAAGTCGTCCCAGGACGAGCGCGGCACGGTGAAGAGGCGAGCGCGTTCGGCAAAGCTCGTCTCGGTGTCGGGGTTCGGGTCGATGAAGATGTGGCGGTGATCGAATGCCGCGACCAGACGGATCTTGTGCGAGAGCAACATTCCGTTGCCGAACACGTCGCCGGACATGTCCCCGATACCCGCGACGGTGAACGGATCGGTGTCGACATCGAGGTCGCGCTCGGCGAAGTGCCGTCGAACCGCTACCCAGGCGCCGCGAGCGGTGATGCCCATCGCCTTGTGGTCGTAGCCGGCCGAACCGCCGGAAGCAAAAGCGTCGCCGAGCCAGAAACCACGCTCGACGGCGATGCCGTTCGCGACGTCCGAGAACCGTGCGGTCCCCTTGTCTGCTGCCACGACGAGATAGGAGTCTTCACCGTCGTACTCGATTACTTCTGCCGGGTGTACCGCAGCGCCGTCGACGATGTTGTCCACCACGTCCAGCAAGCCGCGAATGAAGGTGCTGTACGACTCCTGCACCTGCGCCGGAGTCGGTGACGACGTGCCCCGAACCACGAACGCGCCCTTGGCACCCGAAGGAACGATCGGGGAATTCTTCACGCTCTGGGTCTTCATGAGGCTCAGGGCCTCGGTGCGGTAGTCCTCGTATCGATCCGACCAACGCAGGCCGCCACGGGCGACGGAGGAACTACGCAGGTGAACGCCTTCGACATTGGGTGCGCTGACGTAGATCTCGCGGAAGGGAACGGTCTTCTGTGGGGTGGAGAGCAACTGCGAGTCGATCTTGAACGACGCGTACGGCAGCGGGTCGCCGGACTCACCACGCAGGTACCAGTTGGTGCGCAGAGTCGCCTGCAGGAACGAACGAACGCCGCGCAAGACGCGATCCTCGTCGAGAGTGTCTGCACCGTCGACTGATTCGTCGATGGCCGCCGCCGCGGTGGCCACTGCTGTCTCCCGCAATCCTGCTACGGCGGGATCGAAACGCGCAGTGAAGAGTTCGATTGCCTGCCGTACGAAGAGTGGCTTCGCTGCCAACACTCCGACGATGTAGCTCTCGGACAGCCCGATACGAGCCTGAGCGAGGAAACGGCACGCAGCGCGCAGCAACTCTGCGTCGCGCCACGTGATGTCTGCTCGTCCGATCAGACTGGAGAATGCGTCCATCCGGGTCTGTCCGGCGATGACGGCTTCGAAGGCGTCCGCCATCTTCTCCAGCGCACTGCCGTCGAAGGTGCTCGGCTCGAAGGTGAAGTAATGCGCCGAACCCAGAACGGTTGGAAGGGGGCGGTGCGTCGAAACTCGGAGTCCGAGGGACTCGAAGTTCTCGCACAGATCGGAGAGGGAGGGCTCTCCGGACGGCCACAGCACCACACAGGTCAGATCGTCACTGCTCAGGGCATCGCTGTTCAAGTCGTCGCCCTGACGGAAGACGAGTCGCTGGCCCGCTGCTGCCAATTCGGCGACCAGTTCGAGCGCCGGGTCACCGGATCGATCACCGCCTGCCGGTCTCGATTCTGCAGCTGCGGTCTTGGTCGCCGATGATGTGCTCGCCATTGAACACCCTCCTGGAAATTATTGGATCCGAACACTTTCCAGTGTTGCGTGGATCACCGGAAAGAGGTCGTGCCCGATAGGAGTACCAACCCCCATCGGGCACGACATTTCGGCAGTTGCGGTGAGCTCAGTCGCCCAACCTGATCGGAGCAAGCTCCTCGAACACGTCGCCGGGTCCGGGATTCTCGGCAGGCGCAGCGCCGCCGAGATGGTTGACGACGCCCCATACCGCGTTGATCGCGGTCTGGATCGCGCCCTCAGCCCAGCCGGCGGTCCACGACACGTCGTCACCGGCGAGGAAGATTCCCCGATGACGCGGTTCGAGATCATTCTGCACGAAGTGGGAGAACAGGCGCTCCTGGTAGCGGTAGTGCCCCGGAAGGTTCGCCTTGAATGCGCCCATGAAGTCGCGCTCGGTTTCCCACGACAGCGTCACCGGGCTCGAGATGATGTGGCTGCGGAAGTCAACGCCGGGGTAGATCTCTTCGAGAGAGCGCAGCATGATGTTCATGCGCTCGGTGGCGTCGAGCGCCAGCAGCTTCAGCGAATCGTCCGACCAGGTGTACGACAAGCAGATCAGGCCTGGCTTGCCCTCGCCTTGATCGAGCAGGTAGGTGCCGCGACTCATACGGTCGGTCAGTGTCATCGACACCGAATCACGGCCGGTCACGGGGTCCTTGTCCTTCCAGAACGGGCGGTCGACGAGAACGAACACCTTGGTCGAACCCATGTAGTGAGTTCGCTCGATCGCAGTCCAGTGGTCGATCGGGAACAGATCGTCGTCACACCTGATGTTGTTCAGCAGCATCCAACTCTGCACTGTCACAACGGCACTCGCATACGTGCGAATGAAACCTTCGGAGTCCGTCACCGTGATGTTGCCGGGCTCGGTACGCCGGAGTTCGGTGACGCGGGGACGCGTCTCACCGTCGTTGAGCGAAGCGACCGTAGTACCGGCAGGCCAATGCGCCATGTGCGCCGGGGCGCGGTTCCACAACCGCATCGGCAGCTGCTGCGATCCACCGACGATGCCGCGGTGGTCGTCGTCGGCGGCCGTGATGACCACACGAAGGATTTCGAGGATCGAGTTGGGGTAGTCGGTATCCCAACCGCCCGTACCGAATCCGACCTGTCCGAACACTTCCCGCATGTGGAAGGACTTGAAGTGCTTCGACGCGGCGAGGAATCCGTAGAACGTCTGGTCGTCGTAGCGCACCACGAGGTCGTTCCAGATCCGCTTGATTTCTGCGGTGTCGCGGTCACGAATGGCCTGCTGCAACGGAATCAGATCGGCATGCTCTTCGAGAGTGCGCTGCCAGGCCTGCGCCACCTCGGTGTAGATCGGCGGCAGATCCTCGAGAGTGTGCGCGTAGTGGCTCTCGCCCTTGAGATCGATGACGGTGCTCGGCGTGACCTCGGCAAGGGGATTGGGGAACTCTTCGGTCTGCAGACCCAGTTCGTTCAGGTAGTGGAACAACGTTGTCGACGACGGTGGGAAACGCATTGCGCCCATCTCGGCAACAACCCCGGGGTGCCCGTCGAACTCGACCGACCGCATCCGGCCACCGATCTGATCAGCTTCGTAGACAATCGGTTTGAGACCGATCTTGAGCAACTCGTAGGCCGCGATCATGCCGGAGAGTCCGCCACCGATCACGGCAACTTCTGTACCCAGTGCCAGATCGGGCACCGAGCCGAGTCCCGCCGGACTGGAAACGTAGTCGTTGTACGGGAACGGAAAATCCGGCCCGAACATCGTGAGGGGCGGCTGCTTGCCGGGTTCCGAGGAACTGTCCGGAGCTACTGGGATGGTCATCTACGGTTCTCCTTGGAGACAGTCGTGACAGAAAGATCTGGATACAGATCGAGGCGTCGATCGTCGAGATGCGTGTTGAGGGTGCGCGATTGCGAGACGGTGGCGGCGGCGATATCCGCGAAGAGCAATTCCTGGCCGAACCCGGCCCTCGCCAACTCGGCACCGTCGGGCGCGATGGCGCACGAGAGACCGCAGTAGGTCAGCTCGGTTTCGGCGCCGCAGCGATTGACGTAGGTGACAAACATCTGACTCTCGTATGCGCGGGCCGGAACCACTTGCTGCGCAATGTGTTCGTACGGAGTCATCAACCCTGTCGGCACGATGAGCCATTCGGTACCGGAGTCGGCATGGGCCCGAACCGCTTCGGGAAATTCCACGTCGTAGCAGATCAACAACCCGCAGCGGATGCCCTCGAAATCGAACCCGACCACCAGGGTCTCACCTGGCCGGAAATGTTCGCGGTCGAGCGTGCCGAACAGGTGCGTCTTGCGGTAGTGCGCAAGCGAAGTGCCGTCGCGGTCCACCACCTGCACACTGTTGTAGACATCTCCCCCGTCGAGTTCGGGGTAGCCGTAGACGACTGCGATGCCTGCACTTCGAGCAATCGCGGCGACGGAATCGAAGATCGGGCCGTCGGCCGGTTCCGCGCGTAGCGACACCAGTTCGCCGATGTCGTAGCCGGTTGCGGACATCTCCGGCGTCAGCAGGATCTTCGCACCGGATGCTGCAGCCTCGCGGGCAGCAGTGTCGATTGCAGCGAGGTTGAACTCCACCGACGCAAAGGTGTCCGGGGTGGTGAGCGGACCTTGGAACAGGCCAACTCGAACTGAATCGACATGCATGGTGCGCTCCTTCAGGAGTTCCGTGACGCCAATTTTCGACGGTGTGTGTGACGGGGACAACTACCAGCGTGACGGCTGCCGCCAATCATGTCAACTCTTGTTTCCTAAGAATCAACATTGACGGATTCGAGTCTCACGAAGACGACGCGCGTGGCCCTTCCGGCAATGCCGGATTCAAGACCCACAGAACCTTCGCCAGAACCGAGCCTTCGGCCTGAAAACTATGGTTGTGCGTCGGCGTGAATGTGAAGGAATCGCCCGCCGCAAGTACGACGTCTTCGGCATCGACGGCCTCACCGTTCGGATCCGTCCGACCGCCCTCGAACGAGACCCGCAAGCCGCCCTCGAGCACGTGCACGAAGTTCACGTCGATCGGCAGACTGTAGAACTCCCGACCACTTCCGCCGCCTGGTTCCAGCTCGCCGAGCAGCACCTGAATTCGACGCTCGTTGGTAGGCGTGAGCAGGTACTCCGTCATCTTTTCGCCACCGAAGCTGATTTGCGGCATGGCGTCGGCGCGGACTACTTCACCGGCGGACGCATTCTCGAACAGGGATCCGACGGGGATCTCGAGCACCGCGCACACCTTTATCAGGGTCGCCACCGACGCGTTGACGTGATCGCGCTCGAGTTTCGAGAGATACCCCTTGGTCACACCACAGGCCTCGGCCAGGTCGTCGAGGGTCAACCGCTTCGATTGACGTGCCGCCTTGAGCCTCGCCCCGATGCGCGGTCCGACCGGCTCGACCGCTTCCTTCGCCTTGGCCACTGAACCCACTCCTTCACGACCGCCGTGTCCCTTTCAGGAAACAGGGGTTGACAACCGAGCCTCTTGAAGAAACCATACTTGCTCAGAGAGCTACATCACTGAAGGGCGCCCGGTGTGCGCCGAATCGAGAGCAGGGACCTCTGCACATGGCTACCAACAACCCCGGATCGTTCATCGGACCCGTCGACGCCACGCGCGTCCCCCGCTACGCCGAGCCGACCACCTTTGCGCGTCTCCCGCGCCTGGACGAGGTCTCGCGCGCCGACGTGACGATCCTCGGCATCCCCTTCGATTCGGGTGTCAGCTACCGCCCCGGTGCCCGGTTCGGTCCGGGGCACATCCGCGCTGCGTCGAAGCTGCTGCGTCCGTACAACCCAGCGCTGAAGGTCTCGCCCTTCGCCAATCAGCAGGTAGCCGATTTCGGCGACATCGGCGTCAACCCCTTCGACATCCAGGAAGCTCTCACGACGGTTCAGTCCGCCGTCACCGACCTGCGCGCCGACGGTTCCTCCGTGCTCACGCTCGGCGGCGATCACACCATCGCACTGCCGATCCTGCGTTCACTGGCCCGCGATCACGGCCCGATCGCCGTCCTGCACTTCGACGCTCATCTCGACACCTGGGACACCTACTTCGGTCAGCCTTTCACCCACGGCACCCCCTTCCGCCGCGCCAGTGAAGAGGGCCTGATCGACATGGAGCGTTCGCAGCACATCGGCATCCGTGGACCGCTCTACAGCGAGAAGGACCTCGAAGACGACCGCGTCCTCGGCTTCCAGGTGATCCGCAGTGACGACTACGAGGTCGACGGTGTCGCCAGCATCGTCGAGCGCATGCGTAAGCGCCTCGACGGTGGGCCGGTGTACGTCTCCGTCGACATCGACGTACTCGATCCCGCCCACGCTCCGGGCACCGGAACACCCGAAGCGGGCGGCATGACCTCGCGCGAATTGTTGAACACACTGCGTGGGTTGGTAGGACTCAACGTGGTCGGCGCCGACATCGTCGAGGTAGCGCCGGCGTACGACCACGCCGAGATCACCGGTATCGCAGCGGCCCACGTCGCTTACGAGTTGCTGTCGGTGCTCGCACTCAATCGCTGAAGCAGCACAACGGTATCCGTCGTGTGATGCATCTCGGGGTTCGCGGGAAGATCACGTTCCCGCGACTCCGAGACCAACACCTTCCAACCATCGGT
Organism: Rhodococcus sp. MEB032; assembly: GCF_030208925.1. Classification (NCBI taxonomy): domain Bacteria; kingdom Bacillati; phylum Actinomycetota; class Actinomycetes; order Mycobacteriales; family Nocardiaceae; genus Rhodococcus; species Rhodococcus sp. MEB032. Next base: position 48,888 of record NZ_JARVSY010000014.1, on the reverse strand, counting down.
GAACAGCGACTCCACGTATTCGGGTGTATGGAGCATGGCCCGATGGTGCTCGGTCGGCGACTCGTGAGGTGAGTGGCCCACGATCAGCAAATGCCCGCCGGGCGCGACCAGATCTCCGAGAGCACGGAACAATTCCCCGCGCGCGGGTTCGAGCATGTGGAAGAACTGCGCGGACACCAGATCGAACGAGCGCCCCTGCGGATCCCACTTCGTCAGGTCGGCTTCCAGCCATTCGATGTCGACGCCTTCGCCCTCGACGTGAGCCTGGGCGCGGCCGAGCGCAACCGACGAGATGTCGGTGCCGGTGACCTTCCACCCGCGACGCGCCAACCACAAAGCGTCGGCACCTTCGCCGCAACCGACGTCGAGTGCCGTGCCCGGTTCCAGGTCGGAGGCTTCGGCAATCAACTGTGGGTTGGGATTTCCGCTCCAGCGCGCGGGGCGTTCCTCGTACAGCGAATTCCAGAACTGTGCGTCCGCCTTGGCGTACGGATTCTCAGTGGTATCGGAGTTTTCGTGGTGATTGTGGTGTTCGTTGCTCATGCACCCAGGATGAACGACCTTCCACAACTCACGCAACCATCTTTGCTGAAACAGCAACTTCTCCATTTCGACGCCCTGCTAACGTCACGTCGTGGCCGGTGGATTTCCCGTGTTTCGTCTCTACTGCAACTCAGCAGGCCCATACGTTTTGTGTTGTGCGCATTTCCCCGAGTTCACCGGTTCGAACTCGGACGAAGAGTTCAGCGTCCAGCAGAGCTTCGACCGCGCAGTCGAGAAGATTCTGCGCGATGCATCCTTCGAACCGACTACCTTGACTTTGGTCGGCGAGCAGCAGGGCTATCCCGTCGGAGACCGACTGTTCGATACGACAATTCCGCGTACCGGAACCGTCTCGTACGCGTTCCAAGAAGCCGGACCGCCGTGGATCGTTCTCGGCCTTGATGTTTCGGCGGACGAATTCTGGTCCGAAATCGACGACGACGCAGACCTCCACGGTCTCGGCCCCGCCTCCCCGTTGAGGTCAGTTCCAGCAACCGTGCTCACGGAGACCGGGTGGCCACGACGAAGTGACCTCGACTCCCCGTGAACTGAACCAGAACTCCAACCTTCGTGAAATCGAACAAAAATCCGCCCGATTTTCGTGAGGATCGACCGAGATGCCCGTCACGTCCTACGCCAAGATTTAGCGGTCACACTCGACTGCGCCCTCACGATTCACTCCCGGGCCCCGGCTCCTTCACGGAGGCACAATGAAACACCGCTCCTATTCGACGCTTGCCGCGACCGCGGGGCTCGCGCTCGTATTGTCGGCTTGCAGCTCGGGAGGCACGTCCTCGGGCTCCGGCGGCGGTGAGCCTCTGACTGACGGAACCTTCCGGTACGCGTTGCAAGGCGATCCGGGTGCACTCAACCCGATCATGTCCGGCTCTGCGGCAACCGCGGAAATTTCGAAGCTGGCGTACGACTCCCTGGTCTACCAGGATCCTGAAACCAGTGAATTCAAACCATGGTTGGCCGAGAAGTGGGAAGAAACGCCGACCTCCGCGTCCTTCACCATTCGTGAAGGCGTGACCTGTACCGACGGGTCGACGCTGACTGCACAGACCGTCGCGAACAACATCAACTTCGTAGCCGATCCAGCCAAGGGTTCACAACAACGCGGCACCACAGTTCCCATCGGCGCTTCGGCCACTGCCGATCTCGCCACCCGCACCATCACGGTAACCACTCCGGCGCCGACCCCGTTCCTCCTCCTCACCATCAGTCGCCTCCCGATCATGTGCGATGCCGGTCTCGAAGATCCGACCGCCTCGAACAACAAGTCGCTGGGCTCCGGCATGTTCGAAGTCACCGAAGTCTCGGCCAATGACCACTACACGTTCGAGCGTCGTGACGGTTACAGCTGGGGGCCCGACGACACCACCTCCGACACACCGGGTGTCCCCAAGACAGTCATTGCTGTCATGGCACCCAATGTCAGCACCGCAGCAAACCAGCTTCTCTCAGGCGAACTGAGCGCATCTCCGATCGCCGGTCCGGACAAGGATCGCATCGATGCCGCCAATTTCGACTCGGTCCAGCGCCCACTTCCCGCCGGTCAGATGTACTTCAATCAGATTGCGGACAATCCGACCAGTGATCCCGCCGTTCGAAAAGCTCTCGTCCAGGCTGTCAATCTCGACGATCTCGCTGAAGTCATCACCGGCGGCCAGGGCACCCGTGCAACAAGTCTTGTCTCCGTCGAGCCCCGAGCCTGTGTGTACGACTCTGTCGCAGGCAACATTCCGGACTTCGACCTCAGCGCAGCAAAGGCAACACTGGACGCTGCAGGTTGGACCGCCGGCTCCGACGGCAAACGAAGCAAGGACGGAAAGCCGCTGACCCTCCGCCTCTTCTACGCTGCCGGCGAAGATGCGCGCAGCGCGGCAGCCGAGCTCACCCAGTCGGCATGGTCCGACCTCGGTGCGACCGTCGAGGTGACAGGAGCCGACCAGACCAAGGTTGTCGACGTCATGCTCAGTGGCAAGGACAACAACCAGTGGGACATCGCGTGGATCCAGATCAACAATTCGGTTCCCAGCGGGTTCGTCCCGTTCTTCTCCGGTCCTGCTCCGGCAGCAGGTAAGAACTTCTCTTCGATCAACAACCCCGCCTACGAAGCAGCCGTTGCCAAGGCATCCGGCTTGACCGGCGAAGCAGCGTGCGCGGAGTGGGCAGACGCCGAGTCACAGATCACCAAAACGGTGTCCGCAGTCCCGTTTGCAGATACGGTCTTGAGCTTCTACTTCAACAAGGCCGGACTCGCATTCGGTAAGACCTTCATCGGTTCTGCGTTGCGCCTCTACCAGTAGGCCGGTCGACCGAACGCGGTGCGTCAACGAGATACGTCAGATCATTGTGATCTGACGTATCTTGTTGCCACACCGATCGTCTCGTTGTCGAGTTCGACGTAGGTCAGCTGAGGAATGCTGGACGCAAGTTCAGTGAAAGCCCACTTCGCAACGTTCTCGAATGACGGACTCGTCCAGAGCGTCCGTGTCGACAAACCATCCACGTTCTCCGAGTTGGTCGTCCTCGAACGAGAACGCCACTCGCATCGTCACGCGAAATCCGTCGGCAGGCATCAGCGGCGGCAAGTTCTTCGCGTCCCGCACCGGTGCCGGAAGCCCCTGCCTCACAGCGAATGTACGACGGATCTCGATACTGAACATGCGCACCAAGGTATCAATGTTCATCACAATTCTATGAGCGGACCAATCGCGCAATCGCGTCGTTCGCTTCTTTGATCTTCGCGTCCGCCTCGGGCCCACCGGCAACAGCGGCTTTGACGACGCAGTGGCCGATGTGGTCCTCGAGCAGGCCCATGGCCACCGCCTGGAGGCCCTTGGTCATCGCCGACACCTGCGTCAGGATGTCGATACAGTACTTGTCCTCGTCGACCATGCGCTGCAGGCCGCGAGCTTGACCTTCTATGCGACGCAGACGCGCCAGGTAGTCGCCCTTGGCGGTGATGTAGCCGTGCGAATCACTCGTGCAGCATGCATCGCCGGTCGCATCACTGCCTTGGGCACTGTTTGGAGCACTGCTTGGCGCACTGCCCACTTCTGTCGCTTCCGACATTCGATGTCCTCCTGTTCGTCAACGCGTGACTTCGCAACAATTCTCGTTACCGGGGCGATGTGCGGAGACTCTTCGACTTCCGTTGTCTTGCAGAGCAATCACTGCGCACATCGCCACGCATTTCGCTACGGCACGAACAGATGGATGCATGGCGATTGCCCATGCCCGTTTTCCCGTTGCTGCGAAACGCATTCGGTTTCAGTGCCCGTGGTGCGCGTGGCTCGAGTGTTCGGCCCCAGGCGTGGTCGCATTGTCGGCCGTCAGCGTGAATTCCGCCGTACGCACCACTCCGCCGTGCTTGAAGTCCAAAAACAACCGGTAATCCTCGGCGCTCGGCATGTTGGCGTAGAAGGTGATTGCCGGTCCAGTCGGCGTGACACCGTCACCGGGGTAGCCGTCCGGATGGACATGGAGATAGGCGAGGTCGGAGGCACGCAACGCGACCAGATGCCCGTATGCGGCAAGGTAGGGCTGCAAGTCCGTGACCGGGATTCCGTCACGACTGACCGAGAGCGTGAGCTTCGATGTCTGGCCGGCATGGGCCGCGCCTTCGAGGGAGACGGTATAGCCGTCGACCGTCGTGGCGGCAGCAGCAGCGGGCAACGGCCGAGGATCATAGGGTCCGGCGACGCGCACATCCGCACTGAGCGTGATTCCGTCACCACCGTCCGGAGTGAAATCAGCGAACACTCGATAGTCTCCCGCATGATCGAAATCGACTGACACATGCCAGTTTCCGTTCTCGTCCAATTCGGGATGCACGTGCTGGAATCCGGTCAGGTCCAGACCGACCACGATCAGATGCAACTGCTTGTCGTGGGTGTCCGTGTACCGGATCAAGGGAGTTCCAACCGGATCCAGGATCCGGAACTGCAAGGGGACATGGTTGCCGACGGCCGCCTCCGACGTTGCCAATTCCAGTGTGTAGCCGTTGTCGCTGAACATCTTGCCCTCCAAAGTTTGGGTCGGCAGCACTTTCGTTGCCGTCTGCGTCAGGTTCTGCACTCCTTGACATCGAACCTGTTGCAGTTTGTACCATACCCCCCTAGGGTATGCAACGAACTACTCGAACACCCTGAATTCACTCGAAGGAGATCCGATGCGCATCTACGCAGAGCGCCGGCCGAATGAGTTCCAAGAGCAGCATTTCCCCGTGCGCCCCAACGAAGCGCTGCGCCGATGTCACCCAGGCCCGCTTACGACACCCCTTGACCACACAAGCATCACCTATACCCCGTACAGGTAAGGAACTCAGAATGTCCACACAACCGAAATCCACCCGTAAGTGGTGGGCGTTGGCGTTGATCGCCGCCGCTCAGTTCATGGTCATCATGGACACCTCCATCATCGGCGTCGCTCTCCCCCAGATGCAGAGCGATCTCGGCTTTTCCCAAGAAGGCCTGACCTGGGTCTTCAATGCGTACGTCATCGCGTTCGGCGGGCTACTCCTCCTCGGCGGCCGCCTGTCCGACCTGTTCGGCGCCCGCAGAGTGTTCTCCGCTGGTTGGCTGATCCTGCTGATCGGTTCCGTTGTCGCCGGTGCCGCCGGTAACGTCGCCGTCGAACTTGCGGGCCGCGCAGTTCAGGGTGCCGGTGCCGCACTCATCGCGCCGTCGGCGCTCACCTTGCTGATGATGCTGTTCGGCAGCACGCAGAAAGAGATGACCAAGGCGCTGTCCATCTACGGCGCTGCCGCCCCGGCCGGCGGTACGGCCGGCGTGTTCCTCGGCGGCGTCATCACCGAATACACCAGCTGGCCTTGGGTGTTTTACCTCAACATTCCCATCGCTGTCATCGCGCTGATCGCTACTCCCCTCCTGATGCCGAACGCACCGGCACGTACCGGGTCGATCGACTTCCTCGGCGCACTCGCTGTCACCGCAGGTCTTGCTGTCGGAGTCTTCGGCATCGTCAGAGCACCTGATGTTGGATGGGGATCCGGGCAGACGTGGCTGGCGCTCGCCGTTTCGGCCGCTCTGTTGGGTGCATTCGTGTTGATCCAGTCCAAGCGTCGGGAACCTCTGGTGCGTCTGGGAATCTTCAAGGCGCCCAACCTCGGTGCCGCGAACATCGCTCAGCTCGTCCTCGGCGCTGCCTGGATACCGATGTGGTTCTTCCTGAACCTGTACCTGCAGCAAGTGCTCGGATACAGCGCCTTCCCGGCCGGTGCGGCGCTGCTGCCGATGACGATCTTCGTCATGCTCGGCATGGTCGTCGTGGCACCACGGGCCATGGCACGCTTCGGTGCAAAAGCGATGATCGTGACCGGATTGCTTGTACTGGGAATCGGTTTGGGTTGGATGTCGTTGATCCGGCCCACCGGCAACTTCTGGGTCGACGTACTGCCGGCATCGCTCGTGGCTGCGGCAGGTATGACGCTGGCGTTCATTCCCTCACTCGGTACGGCGATTTCGGCTGCGCGCCCGGAAGAGGGCGGATTGGCTTCCGGCATCGTCAACGTCAGCTACCAGGTCGGCTCGGCTGTCGGCCTCGCGGTGATGACCGCGATCGCAGCAGTGTTCGGCGCTGATCAACTCGGTGACCTGACGGAGTTGACGAACGGTTTCTCCGCCGTGTTCCTCGGAGCAGCCGCCATCGCAGTGGTTGGCGCAGCAATCACCGCGATCGTGATGCGGTCGACCAAGGTCGACGATCCTCGACCCGTTCAATCCACCGTCAATTCTTGACCAACTCCGGTGGTGGGTTCGGCCGGCTGTCACCAGCCGAACCCACCACCGGCGGAACCACTTAGGACTCGTTATGTCGCGCCTTGCTTCTCTCACGCCCACCACCGCTGTCGGTGCATCGAAAGACCTTCTCGCCGAACTCGTCAACCGTCACGGACAGGTCGGTGACATGGTCGCGGCGATGGCTCATTCGCCCGCTGTGCTGGGCGGCTATCTGCAACTCAGCCGAGCAATGAAGCGAGCGAAACTGAGCCGCAAGATCACCGAGCGAATCTCTATCGCTGTGCAGGTCCAGCAAGGTTGCGCTGTTTGCCTCGAAGCCCACGTGGCCGCCGCGCACGCCAACGGCGTCGAGGCGGACGAGATCGAGCGTGCCCGCGCGGGCACCTCGGCCGATCCCGCCATCGCGGCAATGATCGACCTCGGGCTTCGCGTCTATCGGGAGCCTGCCTCGATTTCAGACGAACACATCACGGGCCTTCGAGCGCACGGCTACGGTGATCGCGAGATCGCCGACGTAGTCGGAATCGTCGCCCTCAATGTCCTGACCGGAGCTTTCAATCTTGTCGCGGGAGTGAAACCAAATGAACCGGATCGCTAACTCCGCACCGGAACGGAACAGCCTGCGTCTGTTCTTGATTCGCGACTATCGCCTGCTCTTCAGCGCCCAGATCATCGCGCTGTTCGGCACCGGGTTGGCGACGGTTGCGCTGGGTCTACTCGCCTACGAACTCGCCGGACCGAGCGCCGGAGCCGTGCTGGCCACCGCGCTGACGATCAAGATGTCCCTGTACGTCGTGATCGCTCCACTCGCGGCGGCGTACGTAGACCGGTTGCCGAGGCGGGCTTTCCTCGTTGCCCTCGACGCCATTCGTGCAGCGGTCGTGATCGCATTGCCCTTCGTCAGCGAGATCTGGCACATCTACGTGCTGGTAGGCGTTCTCCAAGCTGCGTCGGCAGCGTTCACTCCCACGTTCCAGGCGGTCATCCCTGACATCGTGACCGACGAGGCCGATTTCACCCGCGCACTGTCGGCATCGCAGGTCGCTTACACGATGGAAAGCCTGCTCAGCCCTGTTCTTGCCGCGGTCGCACTGTCCTTCATGACATTCAACCTGTTGTTCGTCGCCACCTCCGTGGGCTTTGCGGTCTCGGCACTGCTCGTGCTGGCCACCCGAATCCCCAACGCTCGCCGAAGTACTCACCGCAAGGCGTGGGATCGGATCGCGTCGGGGGTGCGAATCTTCGTGACCACGCCGCGACTGCGCGGCATCATGGCACTCAATCTCGTGGCGGCAGCAGCCGGATCGATCGTGGTGGTCAACACCGTCAACTACGTCCGCGACGAGCTCGGTGGAACCCAATCCGACGTGGCGTGGATGCTTGCCGCGTCAGGCACCGGCACGTTGGTGACCGCGCTGCTTCTTCCACGCGTTCTCGACAGAACCGCTGAACGCACTGTGATGACAGCAGGTTCCGTTGTCTTGGTCGTCAGTGCCAGCGCGGCAGCAGCCCTCGCCGTGGCCGGTGCATTCACGTGGATGCTCACTGCCGCAGTGTGGGCACTCGTCGGCGCCGGGATGGCCATGCTCGTCACGCCGACCGGAAAAGTACTTCGGCGCTCCGTCGACCCCGCAAGTATTCCGGAGGTGTTCGCAGCCCAGTTCTCCCTGTCGCACCTTGCCTGGCTTGTCACCTATCCGATCGCCGGATGGGTTGGTTCGAGCGCGGGATTTGCGGTCACCTGGAGCATCCTTGCAGCGCTTGCCGCGGTGGGAGCCGTTGCAGGATTTGCACTTTGGCCTCGGGAGACGGTTGCTGAATTGCCCGTACAGGCGACGTACGAAACCACCCGAGGCGAATGCACCTTGGCGGCTGCCCAGTGCGCGTGCGCTCGCGCCGTCTGATGTCGACGGTCCGACTGCCCCCGACAGGGCTACAACGAAAGTGGTGGTGCAGCCATCGCCTGCACCACCACTTTTCGCTCAGCTCACGTCGGCATACTTCCTGGGATTTGCGTCGAACCGAGGACCACATCCCTTGCAGCAGAACCAGTACCGATTTCCTTCGAAGTCACGAAACAGGCCTTCCGCTTCGGCATGCACCTTCTCGATCACGCTGCCCGGCATGACCCGACATTCGACGAGTTCACTACTGCCAGCGGTGAGTAGGTCTTTCCCACCGGTCGGCATCGCCGTACCGACAGTGCCGACATCGCCTTTGGCGTCAGACTTCGGGGTGTTGCCACAGCCACAACTGCTCATTGGGATTCCTGTTCTTTTGCTGGACGGATGTGGCCCGGAAAGCGAGCCCGACACAATCAATATACCCCCTATAGGTATATTGGAGATAACTTGAAGGTCTGCGCGTACAGCATCTCGGCACATAAACCATTGCAGGAGAACGAATAATGCGTCCCCAGTCTCGGGTCACCTACAGCATCATGACACACTCAACCTTATACCTACCGGGGGTATAAGGTAGGTCTGGCATCGACCATCCATGTCCGCGTGGTCGTCGACGAAGAGGAGCAATGAAGAACTGGAAAGCAATCGGCAGCAGCCGATTCGCCGTAGTTGGAGCTTTGCTGTTGGTCGGCATGCTTTGGGGAAGCTCGTTCCCTCTGGTTGCTGTGGCAGCACCAACTCTCGGCGCCGTCGGCACGACGCACGGCCGCTTCATTGTTGCAGCGTTGGTTCTCGCGCTGATAACTGCTTCCAGCAGATCGACCTGGCGCGCGGTCCGTCATCGGTTTCCTGCATTCCTACTGCTGGCTGCCCTCAATGTCGCTGGGCCCCTGACACTTGTCGCAACTGCGATCGTCGGCCTCAACTCGTCGACGGCGTCGATCCTGAATGCCACGACTCCGATGTTCACAGTATTCGTCGCCGCTTTCTGGCTTCGACAAAAGATCACCTGGCGAAAACTCTCGGGGGTCGCGATCGGCATCGTCGGCGTCTCGGTGCTTGTCGGCGGAATTCCGTCAGCGATCGACAGTCGCGCAATGCTGGCCATTGGCGCATCTTTGACCGCGGCGCTGCTGTACGCAGTCGGAGGTGTCTACGCACGAAAGTCGTTCCAGGACACTCCACCCCTGACGCTGGCCCTCGGCCAACAACTTGCCGCGGTCGCCCTCTTGGTGCCGGTGTCCGCCGTCGCTCCCCCTCCGGGGCCCATAACCGTCGGCCCACTCATCGCCGTGGTAGCCCTGGGGCTGGGGGCTACCGCCGGTGGCTACCTGGTCTACTTCTGGATAATTCGTCAGGCGGGTCCAGTCGCGGCATCGGCCGTCACTCTTCTCGTTCCGATTTCGGCATCAGCCATCGGAGTGCTGTGGTTGAACGAGCCTGTTACCTTCGCGCTCGTTGGCGGTCTTGTCATCATTCTTGCCGGAGTCGGCTTGCTCCTGGATCTTCCGCCGACGCGAGATCCATTGCGCAGGGTTGCCCCGGACCGGGCGGCTAGCGCGGACAAACGGCCGGTCAGCGGCTGATCGGAGCCGTCCAAAGTCCGACCAGCGCGTCGACGAGGTCGGTCGTGAAGTCCTCCCATGACGTGACCGCGTCCGGCCCCTCTTCGGCAAGCGTGCGCTCGCGTTCGGCGAACATGTGCACGATCGCATTACGCCCGATGTCCGCGCGGGCGCGTCGAACACTCATCGGCATGTCAGTCAGACAGGCTGAAAGTCCGCGAAGCGTCTCCTGCAGAGTAGGCGAGGCCAGCACCTCGTCGTAAACGATTTTCCGCAGGACCGGGTCGGTGAGAATCTGCGCGCTGAACCGCGCATACCAGGTCGGGCCACCCATTTCGGCGTAGTGATCGGTCGACGCCCGAACCAGACACGAAATCCAGTCACGAACATTTGTGGACCCTTCGATCTCACGCAGCAGTTCGCCACGGTTCTTCTCGACCTGCTGGGAATGCTTGTTCACGATCGCGCGGACCAGATCGGTCTTGGTTCCGAAGTGATATCCGACGGCAGCATTGTTGCCCTGACCTGCCGCGTCGCTCACCTGACGGTTCGAAACCGCGAAGACTCCATGTTCTGCGAACAACTGCTCGGCGACGGCGAGAATGCGGTCTCGGGTTGCAGCAGAGCGCGCGGAATTTGCGGCGCCGCCGACATCGGCCGACGCGTCCTCAGTCCTCGTAGTCATGGACACCATCATCCTCGACCATCCGAAGCTGCTCGGCACCGGAGATATTCGTCACGATCGGAGACACAGCCTTCCGTTAAGTCAGTCACTTGATTTAACTTTAGTTCAAGCAACTGACTTAAACTATTATTCGTTCTTCCTCCGATGGAGTTACCGCAATGTCGTCAACCACTTCACCACCACCGACAACGCCGCCACAGACAACGAAGTCGCCAGCCACCACCGCAGTGGTGGCTGTTCTGGCGTTTTCCGGCATCGTCGTCTCGCTCATGCAGACGCTGGTGATCCCGATCATCCCGCATCTGCCCGAGTACCTGAACGCGCCGGCGTCCGATACCGCGTGGGCTGTGACCGCCACGCTGCTCGCAGCTGCCGTCGCCGTCCCGACCATGGGCCGCTTGGGCGACATGTTCGGCAAACGGCGTCTACTCCTGATCAGCATGGCGCTGTTGGTAACCGGTTCGGTGGTCGGAGCACTCAGTTCGAGCGTTATCCCCCTCGTTGCCGGCCGAATCCTGCAGGGCCTTGCTGCCGGCGTCATTCCGCTGGGCATCAGTGTGATGCGCGACGTGCTTCCGCCCAAGAAGCTCGCCGGCGCTGTTGCGATGATGAGCGCTTCACTGGGAGTCGGCGGCGCTCTAGGTCTTCCGATCGCGGCTTTGATCGCCGAGTACGCCGACTGGCACGTCCTGTTCTGGGCGTCAGCCGTGCTCGGCGCTCTTGCGGCCGTTCTTGTTGTCGTCCTGGTCCCCGAATCGACGGTTCGCACAGGTGGCACGTTCGACTTCGGCGGGGCAATCTCGCTCTCAGCCGCCCTCATCGCTCTACTACTGGCCATTTCCAAAGGTGGCGACTGGGGTTGGACGAGCACGCTCACGCTTTCCTTGTTCGGCGCCGCGATCCTGATATTCGGATTCTGGGCTTGGTGGGAACTACGCACCCCCAAGCCGCTGGTGGATCTACGCGTATCCATCCGCCGCCAGGTGCTCTTCACCAACCTCGCATCGATCGTGTTCGGATTCGCGATGTTCGCCGCCAGCATGGTCTTTCCCCAGGTAGTCCAGTTGCCTGAAGTCACTGGTTACGGCCTAGGCGGTTCGATGCTCACCGCAGGTCTGGTCATGGCTCCCTCCGGCATCATCATGATGCTGATCTCTCCGCTGTCCTCACGCATCACCAATTCGCACGGCCCCAAGGTGACGCTCATGCTCGGCGCCGTTGTCGTCGCAATCGGTTACGGCATCGGCATTTTCGCCATGCACTCGATTTGGGAACTGATCGTGATCGCCGTGATCATCGGCGCCGGTACCGGTATGGCTTACGGCGCGATGCCCGCTCTCATCATGGGGGCTGTTCCTCCGTCCGAGACCGGTGCAGCCAACAGCTTCAACACCCTGATGCGCTCCCTCGGTACATCATTCGCCAGCGCCATCGCGGGTGTCGTCATCGCCCAGATGACCATGTCCATCGGTGGGGCAACGCTGCCGTCGGAGAACGCTTTCCGCGTCGTCATGGCCCTCGCTGCGGGATCCGCCGTCGTCGCACTCGTCCTGGCCGGTTTCCTCCCTCGGTTCAACAGCTCCAACTCCCGCAAGGAGATTGGTAGCCAGCACACCGATACGTCCCCGACCACGTCGAAGGAATCCGTTCCGACACACTGAGCCAGCGCGCAATACACACTGCGCTGTACACACAGCCCGGCCCCGGCGGAGTCCAACTCCGTCGGGGCCGACGCGTTTCACACATTTTGCTGTTGATACACCTGCGGACGACAGTTTCGTGACATGCTCCGTTGAGATGGGTGCTCGTTCGATACTCGGGGAAAGGATGCCGCGATCGCCGCTCCTCGTGCTGACGTAGCCCTTGCTGTCGCCGCCGCTGCCGTCCTGGGCATAGGCGTCGGTGTCCTTCTTGCCGATGTCGTCGCCGGCCTGGCTGCAGGTGCGGGTGCTGCAGTGGTATTTCGGTTTGCTCTTCGGATGATCAATACCCGAAAGTGAGCGGTTGTCGAGGGTCCTACTTCAGGACACGGATCGCCGAGCCCGGAAGGATTCCGCTCGATGGCGGGTAGATCGACGTTGCGCCGTTGAAGAACATGTGAGCGGGAGTCGTGGATACCGGCAGCAGGTCGATGTCGTTGAACAACGCGCGCTCACTTTCCTCCCAGACCTTGCAAGACTCGTCACCGGGAAGAAGCGAAGCCTCAGTGGACAATTCGATGTACTTCTTGTTGTCGAGGGAAGCGAAGTTCACTCCTTCAGGTTTGGGCGGGCCGGTGAAGTACTTGGCAAAGATGCTCGGCGTATCACTCCCCAGCGTCAAACCGATGGAAACGTCCCACGACGACAGGTCGGTGGTGCTGAATGTGTTGGCGATGACAAAACTGTAGTCGCCGCCGGTCAGTTTCACATTCGCGCCCAGTCCTTCCCACTGTGTTGCCACGTATTCCGCGGCGGCAGAGTTCGTATCGCGTGAGTTGTTGAAAATCACGTTGAGGGCAAGCGGTCGACCGTCCTTCGTCAGGATGCCGTCGGGACCCGCCTTCCAACCTGCGTCGGACAGCGTTTTCTTTGCTGCATCGACGTCGAAATCGGGGATCGTCCCTTCGACACTGTTGTAGTCGCAGGCAAGGGGTTCCGAAACCGCGAGGGCGCGTGCGCGGGTTCCTTTACCGCCGGTGGTGATCTCGGTGTAGTCGTCCAGGTCTACTGCCTGCACGAGGGCCTGCCGCACAGCACGGTCTGCCGTGGGTAGGGCCGCGAAATGATTGAAGATGAACTCGCCGGACAACGTGGTGTAGGTCTTCGAATCCAGACCCGCGGCCAAGACTCGTTCCTCGTCCGAACCGGTGACCGCTGCGGCATTCACTCCGCCGGTGAGAACAAGATTCGCCGTCGTACTGGGATCGGTGACAATCTTGATCGTCACTGTCTTCGGCACTCCGAGAGTGTCGGAAGTGGTCTCGCCGTTCGGACTCCAGGTGTAACCGTCGCGGCGTTCCATCGTGATGTGATCGTTCGGAACAACTTCGGTGACCTTGAACAGACCCGTTCCGTTGCTACTCGAACGGATGCTGGCCGGGTCTTCGAGCGTCGCAGCGCACGGAAGCCGCAACGCGCCGATTCGAGAGAGCAGGAAGGGCGCTGGCTCGGCGGTAGTCACCGTCAGTTCGTCACCGTCCGCTGAGGCCGAAGTCGACATCGGCACAGTGGATCCGCGTAGCGGTGAAGCGTTTTCAGGATCCATGACCCAGTTGATGTCATCGGCCGCGGTCTGTGCGGTGAAGGAAGTGCCGTCGGCACAAGTGATGCCCTTCTTGAGCACGAACTTCAGCGTGTTCCCTTCTTCACTCCAGCTCTCCGCCAGATAGGGACGCACAGTGCGTGTTTGCGCGTCGATGTCGATCAACGAATCGTACGAGTACGCGTTCACGATCTGAGTCGACGTAAGGTTGGTGATCAGAGGGTGCAGATTTCCGGGATCGGCGTTGATGACAGTCGTGAAACTGCCGTCCTTTGCATACTCACCGACCGAACCTCCGGGACTGGATGCGCCGCCACACCCGGCCAGGGTGAAAACCCCAACGCTGATAACTGCTGTCGCGGAGACAGAACGGGCTTTCATACGAGCCGCCATCTACTAGGAGTTGCCATGGCGACAATCGTGCGGGATTGACGTGGTCTGTATCTCGTTGAAGTTCCCCATACAGTCGGCCGTACTCTGTTCGATTGTCACTATCGACCGGGCAAGCGCAGACGCTAAGTACGACGCTGCCGTTGACGGTGATTCGCGACGTTGATTCGGTTGCCGCACAACGCCGGCATGCAGTAGCGGCGTCGCCCTCCACGGCTTGTATCGACGAACACCCCGTTGCACGTCGGCGAGGCGCATGGGCGGAATCGTTCGTACCCCAATGTGCGCAGAGTCCCCAGCAACGAGTAGCCGATCAACAGCGCAAGTTCGCCGGTGAGATTGATTCTGCTGTCCGGTACCGCATTCCATCGATAGTCGGACCGGGCATCAGGCACGAGTCGGACGTGATGCGGGACGGTCTGCAGGAGTCGATGAGTGCGATCAACGAGCTCATCGGAAGTCGGAGCATCGAGAATCGAACGAATCCCCTCTCTGAGTTCCTTGACCTCAGCAAGTTCACCGCTGGTAAGCCGACGTCCGTTGGTGAGCGCATCCGGCGAGAGTCCATGTTCGTCCAGTAGATCGTGAAGCGCCTGAGGGGCAGCCAACGCGTCACCTGCCTCCACCCACACGCGGGGCGAGGTATTGACCAAGTCGGTCGCAAACGACGCACCGGCGACGTAATCGTCTAAAACTACTTGCATCCCTTACCGTCCTGCCCTACCGTAATTGAATAACCTAACTTTACACCTTACGGAGGCGGCGGGATGGAACATTGCGCAGACCACAGGCTGCCCGAGATACTCCGAGACACTCACCACCGATTGCGCCGCGCCGGTACCGTGGCATCGCAGACACCCGTCGTCGCTGCCGATCTCTACTGGTCGATCGGCGCGCTCGCCCAGTGCCTGACCGCGATGGACGAGGTCATTTCACAACTTGGAATCAATGCCCGAAAGCAGTTGCGCGCTGGAAAGTTCGACGTCCAGAGCGGACCGTTCGAAGGAGAGCCCGACGCCGCCCTACTCACCGCAGTTCTTGCGCTCGCCAGAGCATCGAGTAGTTGCGAACCGGTTCAGGCGGCAATCGGCAACGCTCAGATCGCGGTGAGTGATCTCGTCGTCTCAAGGCCCACCAGCGCTTGACGCCCGCGCTCGCAGCCTGTCCCAATAGAGACTGTATGGTTGGTTTTCAGGCAGCCATCGAGAGCATCGACCAGCAGGAACCGGGTTATCACTGTGAGTGCAGGAACATCGACAATCTACGAGGACCGAACCGTCCGGATCGACGATCAGGGCGTCACGATCCGCCACTACTACTTTCCGTTTGTCAGCAAGTTCGTCCTGTACTCGCAGATCGAATCCGTCGACCTCGGAGTCATGTCATGGCTGAGCGGACGCCTACGAATCTGGGGAACAACAGATTTCAGCTCGTGGTACAGCCTGGATCTTTCACGCCCGTGGAAGGAGACCGCGGTGGTACTCACTCTCGCCGGCCACGGATCGCCTTCGTTCAGCCCCAAGGACGCCGATCGCGTCGAGACCGAAATCCGCAGTCGCATCGGATCACACGCCGCGAACTGACTAGCGGAACTCGGATTCGACGGTGACGATCTCACTCCAGTCGGTTCGATCGAACAACCGCGCCAGCGCAGTGAACAGAACTTCCGGGTCGACGACGCTCTCGGGTGAGTGCACACCGATCCGATCCGAAATCGTTCCGTCGGCGAGCCGGGACACCACCTGAGCAAGGCCGAGCGCCAAGGGGATTCCGGTTGCACCGGCCATGTCCGACAGCAACTCCGACACCGGTGAATCGTCTGCAATCCGGGCCACGACGCGCATCTCTCGACCTTCGAGCGCCCCTGTCGCCGAGGCGAAGAACAACGGCAAGGATCCGTGGCCGGCGCGCGTGAGCATTCGAGGCGCAGCACGGATCATCCGTCCGAGCGAAGGCTTGCCCAATTCTTCAGCGGCCGAGTCGAGATCGATTCTCCCCTTGTCGATGTCGGCGCGGAGAACGTCGAGAAACGCCACGGTTTCCGGTGTGATGACCATCAGATTTGCCGAATGCCCCGCAGGATTGATGGTCCGATGAAACATCACCGGCTCCGGATGCCCGACCACGTAAGCGTTCCCCCGACGTCCGCCGGGCAGTTCGAGTGCGATGGAACGCAACGGTTCTTCGTTGACGATTCGCCCCGCACGAACCACCGGAACCTGGCCGCTGATCTGTTGCATCCAGTGAACGGCGGCTGCACTCAATGTGTCCACCGACTCGTCCTCGCCCTCGACATCAACCGGCCAGGCTGTATACAGATCGTCGACCACGTCCAATCGCGAGACTGCCATCGCGGCCAGGAGGTTACTCATCCCGGGACTTGCGCCCATGCCGACTACCGCACAGATTCCGGCTCCCCTCGCGGCACAGTCCAATTCCAGCATGTCGACGGCCGGCTCCCAGTCGTCGCAGATGTCGAGATAGTGAGTCCCGGTCCCGATCGCTGCCTGGAGAATGCCGACGCCGAAACGGAAAAACGGTCCGACCGTATTGACGACCACGTCTGCGCCGTCAAGCAATTCACGTAGCGTGCGACCGTCCGTGACGTCGATGCTGCGCGCCTCGACTTCCGCTGACGCCTGCGCCAGTTCAACTGAAAGACGCTTCGCAGCATCGATATCGCGATCCGCGACTACTACCTTGCCGATTCCCGGCAATGTTGCGGCCAGACGAACTGCTGCCGAGCCCATGGCACCGGCACCACCCAGTGCGACAACCGTGATTCCGTCAGCCATGAATTCCCTCCAAAAATGCAGTCTGATCCGCTAGATAGCCGGGAGCGAAGATCGAACGGGGAGCAAGGACGGCCACCAGAGCGGACCTCACTTCCGAGTCTTCGAGATCCTTGTCCACGATCGAATGCGTAGCGTCGGGGTACTTCTTGACCACCAATTGCCCTGGAGTGTCCAACAATTCGCGATACACCCTTTCGGTATCAGCCACGTCGACGTTGACGTCTTGTCCGCCGATGATCAAGAGCACCGGAACCTTCACGGTTTCGAGATCGGCTCGCGCATCCGAGAGGTAGTTCTTTCGGATGAAGTTCCACCGGTCTTCGGTGAGACCGTCGGCCTCGCCGGAGGCCACGAGATCGTCGAACGATGCATCACGGGCCAACTGATCCAAGTTCTTCGCACGATCGACCCGCGCTTTCTCGAACTCGTCGGCCGACGCATTTCTCTCGGAAAGTTCGGCTAGGGTATTGAATTCGCCTTGTTGGAGCCAGTTGATCGCGGGACCCACGGCTATGACGAACGCTACGTCCGGGTCGAGGTTCACCACCTTGGGCATCACCCACCCTGCCTGGCTTGCACCCCACAGACCGATCCGAGACGGATCGATATCCGAACGTCCCCGCGCCCACTCGATTGCCGCTTCCGTTTCTGCCGCGCGATCGTCCATGCTCTGGTCGAGCCAATTGCCCGGTGCCCCATTCACCCCCGGCTTGTCCCAGGAGAGTGACGCGTACCCCGCCTTTGCGAACGCCTCCCACACCGGTCGATAGAACGTCTCATGTGTTGCATCGACCGGGCCGTCTCCGTGGACGAAAACCACGAGCCCGAAGGGACCGTCACCGTGTTCGGGCAGTGCAAGGACTCCCTGGAGCGGCACCGATCCCCCGGTGATCGTCACTTTTTCCTCACGGATGTCATAGGTGTTCTGGTACAGCGTCCAGCCCACCAGAGTCGCGATCAGAACAACGACCACCGCCAGGGAAGTAACCATCCACCTGCGTAAACGAGGCTTACTCTTGCCCTCGCTCATCGATTCCGCTGCCATCTTCCCGCCCTAACGTACGAATTTGAAACGATCGTATTGCATTCGATAGTACAGTTGTGGGCGAAGATGTCGAGAAGCGAGGAAAGGACATGGCGATGACCGACAGGGACGTCGATGTACCCACGAGGATCTTGATCGAGGGACTACTGCGCACGGACGGAACTGTCGACGGGCACACCCTCTATGCCACCGCCGACGCCCTCGGCAAAACTGATCAACAGGTTCGGCTGTGCATTAAGCGGTTGGTCACCGAGGGGAAGTTCACTCAGGAAGGTCGCGGGCGGCAGGCCACGCTACGAGCAACGCCGAAAGCCCTGCGCGAGATGGAACCCGACGTCGAATTCGTTCGGCTGGCCTATCGACAAGACCGCGACACTGTGACGCCGTGGGACGGGTACTGGCACCTGGCCGGATTCGCAATTCCGGAGTCGTCACGGAAAGGGCGAGATGCGCTGCGCACCAAGGTCGTTTACCTCGGCGGCGCGCTCGTCCAGGGCGGTCTGTACGTCTCGCCGCACGCCTGGGAACCGTATATTCGCGATGCGGCCGCCGAACTCGACGTCGAACAGCATCTGTCTTCTCTCACCACTCGAGATCTGAAAGTGGGCACTCTCGAAGACCCCGTGAAGATTGCCGCGCAGTTGTGGCCACTGGACCAGATCGCTGACGGATACGAACGGCTACTCGACGTAGCGACCGCACGCCTGCACAAACTGCAGAACAGTCCGGGTACCGATGCTGTCACGATGACCATCGAACTCGCGGCGGAATTCACGCGAGCCATGGAACCGGATCCGCTGTTGCCGCCGGAACTACTGCCCACCAACTGGATCGGCACGAGGGCTCGGTCGATCACTGCGCAGTGCTGGACGCTTCTGGCACAGGTGGACGGTGCCGACGAATTACCGTCGCTGTTCCACCTGTACGCAGATGCAATCGGTGACGATCAGGATGCAAGCGTGCGCTGACGGGGCGGCAGTCCGAAACGCCCGAGAACCTCGTCGACTGCGGTGGACGGTGTGACAAGTCCGCGATCCTGAAGCCACGGAATGGTGCTGTCCACCAGATGCTCGAGCGTTCGAGGCAATGCGAGAGGCAGCAACGTAACGCCGTCGGCGACCTCCGCAGCTCGGATATCGGCGATCAAACTGCCGAGACCGGAAGGCGTTCCGACGTAATGAAGCGAAACGGGAACCCGCGGCGAGGTCAACGCGCTGTCCAACTGCGCAAGCTCCTTACGAGCGGAGCGAGCCTCCGGCGCGATCAGAATCTCGAGATCGACCAGCACTGCGACGCTGTCGGGATCGCGTCCTTCTTCGGCGACGGCAGCGCGTATACGTGCGCGTTCGAGCTGTGCCTCACGCAGATCCGCAGCGCGAATCCGAACCACATTGGTAGGGAATGAAGCCAAATCGAGAGCCTTTTCACCCTCGGTGAGGTCCACCCAGTAGTCGCCGCCGATGATGGGCAGGTTGCCGGGTGCGCCCTCAGCGGCCGGATGGTGACCGGATCCGGTCAACTCGACCGCTACGTGCAGAGAATGCGAAGCGAGTGAAGACATGTGAGACCTCCGAAAATCAGAAAAGTATGGGATGAGCGAGACGAATCGTCAGCTCGAACACATTCCTGAAGAGGTGCGGCACAGATCGACATGGCGACGGCACCACTGACCGAGAGTGATGCTCACTCTCGAAGGGGTGGCGGGAAAATCCGCTGGTGCCATGGCTGCCATGCTAGTTGTCCGTTCGAGTTTTCGGGGACCGAGCTCAGCTCAGACGCACTCGGCTGCGCCGGCATTGTCGTCTGCGGCTCCGAGGAAGGGGCGGGTCTCGGGCACAGGGTTCCACGCACCTGCCGTCTTCGCGTACTTCCAATCACGCTGATTCGAAACCAGGATGTTCACGGCGTCGACCAACCGCGTCACGTCGTCCGAGCTGCTACCGAGGCCGAGGCTGGCGCGAACTGCACCGCCGGAGAGGCCGAGGCGCGCGAGAACCGGATGTGCGCAGAAGCGACCGTCGCGAACTCCGATGCCGTGCTCGGCGGAGAGGAATGCGGCGATCTCGCCCGCTTCGAATCCGTCAACGGTGAAGGTGACGATTCCGACGGCGTCGGGAGCGTCGTTCCACAGTCGCACGAGTGAGACGCCCTCGATGGCGGACAAGCCGTCAGTGAGCTGGGCGGTGAGCGCCTTCTCATGCTCGGCGATCACGTCGAAGTCCAGGGCGTGCAGGGTTTCGCAGGCGGTCGCGATGGCAGCCGCACCGAGCACGTTGGGGGAACCCGCCTCGTGGCGTGCGGGCGCGCAAGCCCACTCGGTGGATTCGATGGTCACCTCACGCACGGCGCCGCCGCCGGCGAGGTACGGCTGAGCTTCGTCGAGCCAGTCACGGCGGCCGACGAGAACGCCGGCGCCGAAGGGCGCGTACAGCTTGTGGCCCGAGAACGCTACGTAGTCGACGCCGCATTCCTGCAGGTCGATGCGACGGTGGGGAGCCAACTGAGCAGCGTCGACGAGAATACGTGCGCCGCAACGGTGAGCGATGTCAGCCAAACGTGCAATCGGCAGGATCTCACCGGTCACGTTGGAGGCCCCGGTGATTGCGAGCAGCGCGGCAGGCTTGGTGCACAGTTCACCGATCAGACGCTCGATCGTTTCTTCGATGGTGTCTGCGGCGGTGACGATACGAGCGTCGTTCCACGGCAACAAGTTTGCGTGATGCTCGACGTCGAGGACGACGGTGCTGCCAGGGACGCACTGTGCAAGCAGGTTCAGCGAATCGGTGGTGTTCCGGGTGAAGACGACAACCTGATCGTCGGCACAGTTCACGAAACGAGCAACGGATTCACGAGCGTTCTCGTAGGTGAGCGTGGAGATCCGGGACGCGTAGCCGGCACCGCGGTGGACGCTGGCGTATGTCGGCAGCAACTCGGCGATACGGTCGGTGACCTGGGCCAATGCCGGCGCACTCGCGGCGTAGTCGAAGTTGGCGTAGGAGCATTCGCCACCCTGAACCAATGGAACCTGCAGGTCGGAACCCGAAACCTTGGCAATCGCGGTGGTGCAGCAGGTGTCGGCACTCAATACAGCAGTCATCGAAGACAATCCTCACGTTCAAGGACTCGTTCGTCGGGAGATGGCCCCGGAAGAGTCCGCGCTTGCCGCATTCGTTTTCGAACGCAGCCGGGTCGTCACCCGGAGCACCCCACCGCGGAGGAGGGTTGCCGACCAGCAAGCCGGGGCTGAACACTGGTACTCGTGACCTGGCAACGAGGATGGCAGGAACCTCCCGTGCTTGTCAAGACGAAGCCGCGAAGATCTCCGTCAGGGCGCGATGGTCCGGCAAGCAAGGTGGAGCGCGAGTCGCGTTTCCGGATCGGCCAGATCGACCGAGAGAAGGCGCTGAATTCTATCGATCCGACTCGATACGGTGTTGCGGTGCAACCCCATTCGGGTTGCGGTGTGAGCCAGAGACGATTCTTCGTCGAGGTACGTCGACAGAGTCTCGAGCAACTCTCCATTGGAATCGCGTAGCGGTGCGAGCAATGCTGCGGCCGCAGGCTGGAAGGTGTCGGTTCGCGTCCACGCCAGCAGCAACTGCGCCAGCCCGAGGCGGTCCACGTGCAGGAATCGACCTGTTTGAGATCGGGAACCGGCGAGCCGAGCGGCATCCCCGGCCTCCGACAGGGACGAACCGATTCCAGCCGGACCGTCGTGTGCGCGTCCCACACCTACCCAGGTCTCCATCGTGGGTTCCAACCTGGCCTGAGCTGCACGGATGCACTCGGCGATCCTGGTGATCGCCTCCGGTCGCGGCTCGCCTGGCAGAGTCGTCCACGCCGCCCAGCCGTCAGCCTGTTCCACGACATTGGCGTCGATTCCCTCGGCGGCGAGAGCATCTGCAACCTCGCTGCGTCTTGCCACCAGGTCGACCTCACCGACCGCCAGGACTTTGATGCCGATGTGCCATCCGTCCAGCATCCAACCCGCGTCGAGTGCGCGCCGGAGCAGTCCGGGTGTGGCGTCTGCTGACGTGTCGATCAGTTCACCGAGCAACGCGCTACGCCGGCGCGCTTCACGCTCGTCGACCATGCGCGCAACGGCCAGTCGGTGCCCGGCAGCCAACGAGGCCACGTCGAGAACCACTGAGAGAGAAGCCTCTTCGACGCTTTGACGCACCGGGAGCAGCACCGCCAGCCAGGGCTCTCGGGCTGCGCCGGACATCACCGGGCACGCAATCAGGACCCCGCCGGAGTCCAATTCGACCGTGGTGGGCGCCCCGCGACCCGACAACATACCGGCAGCTGCTCGATCAGCGTCTGACAACACGTCGGCGCCGGTCATCGGACGTCCGGACGAGTCCAGGAGAAAGAATGAACGCTGAAAGGTGTTCAGTAGCACCGACAGAAGATTCTCGACGCTTCCTCCGGCTCGTTGGCCCGCGTGTGTCGCCCGCAGTACTGCGTCGGCCATCACCGCCCGCGAATTCGAGAGAAGATCACGAAGATCCACGCTGAACTGCCACGGGTCGGATACTCCGAGCACCACCAGTCCGAGCCGATCGGCAAGCAACGAGAGATTCGCATCCTCCGCCGCAGTGCTGTGCACAGCGACCACCTGGCAGCCGGTCGCCGCTGTGCGCCGAAGGAGAGCGTCGAATCTCCACTCCCCGATGTCGATTCGATCGAGAATCACCAGAACTGATCCTGAACTCGCCGCATCCGACACGGCCTCGGCCGACTGTGCCGATTCCCCGGTGAGTGCTCCCACTGTCGTCACGACGGGATCACCCTCCCCGGCCAGTCGATACAGCCCGACAAAGGCCGGGTTGTTCAGCAACGCCGAAACACTCGCGCTCATCGCGCCTCCATCAGCACTGCGTCGTGGTCGATCCCGAATGCCCGCGGGCCGACAACTTTCAATCTGCCCACTTCTTCCGCCCACCACTGTGGACCGGGAAGAACCAACACGGCCACATCGTGCCCCTGGTGCACGGATTCACACGAGACGAAGGCGCCGGTCCGCACGTCGAGCAACGTCACGATGTCCGGGCACGTTGCAATCATCTCGCCGTCCAACGCGACGGTCAGGAACTCACTCTCGAATTCGACTCGTATCACCGCGGAATCGTGTTCGAGAATCACGCTGCCCCGACGATCGCCGGTGTCCGGACGACTACGACGGACCGCACGCACCCGGCCAGTCCCCATTACCAGGGCCCCGGAGCTCTCCGCGATCTCCTGCCAACTGCCCAGGGCCCCGATATGCTGACCCAGTTCGTGTGCTCGGGAGAGAGTTCCCGGAATGCACGCCTCCTGCACCGTCCGCGCATCAATCGACGCGATCGCCAGAGCGCCCCAACCGCTGGTTCTCCCGATCAACGACCGCACTGCTACCTCGGCGCCGAGCACATCCACTCCGTCGACGACGGTAATGAGGCCGCCGGGCTGGGTGAGTGTGACCGGGCACAATTCCAACCCGGCTGCGGCGAGAGAGAAGTGATCGAGCCGCGGCATCGCTCGACCCAGCAGGTCCGCGTCGACCACGGGAATTCCCAACGCCAACGCCGCCGCAATTCCGGAGAGAGCGTTGAGCCCACCGCCTTCGAAAGTCATCACCGCGGTCGGACGCTTCCCGGTCCAGCGCGTCAAAGCTGCTGCAGTATCTGCGAACTCACGCCCGGAGGGCAATTGCTCCTCCAAAGCCAGGGCCGATCCGACGATTCCCACCGGCATCACCAATGCCTCCTCCGGCAACTGGTCCGGCGCGACGACCTCCACCGAAGTAGACGTCATCAGTGGACGCAGCAATTCCACGAACAAGCGTGGATCGCCGCCCCCGCCGCAGCCCAGGACCACCGCCCCCGCTGCGATCGCGTCGAGGTCGGCCTCCCGGACCGCGTGCAGCCTGCTCACGGCTCGCTATTCTGCCAGTACAGGTTGCTCGAGTGTCTCCACCGGCAGGAACGGGCGATCGAGCCCGAAGCTAGCCGGGCCGAAGACCGCCAGTGCCTCCGGGGTTCTCATGATGGGTGGGGTCGCGATCCCGATGACCGCAACGCGCTGCCCGTACCGCAAGCCCTCGGTGGTGATGGGTTCGGCGGTATCGGCCTCGACGATGCAGATCAGGTCTGGCACGATCGCCACCATCACTCCGGATTGGACGGCGATCAGATTTTCGTTCTGGAACTGAACTTCCAGCTCTTCGTCTCCGACGCCGGCGATCCGCACCGAACCGCGAGCGAACCCCTCATCGGTTCGCCTGTCGACATCGATCACCTTGCCGTGAAAGAGAACTCGCCCGTATCCGTAGAGCGTGTCGGCGAGACTGTCGACAAGCGCCTGCACCGGGTCCACCCGCTGCTCACGTGAAAGTCTGATGGACCGGCCGATGGTCATGGCCAACGACAGAGTCCGTGGGATCGCCGTCCGCTTCACATCTGCACCCGTCATCGAGTACTGCGCGATGTGCGCCATCCCACCGAACCTCGACGTCACCCCGCGGGCGAGGCCCTCCAATCTGCTGTTGTCACTTCCGGTGTCGAAGATCGCCACCTCGTCGTGCTCGTTCGCCATGGCGAGCGGACTCGCCGAAATCCCGTACACCGAGAAGGTTTCCATCTCGAGCTGAGGAAAGGCTCGCCCCATCCCGTCGGCGTCGACAACCGGCAGGCCGCGCCGTGCGGCCACCAGCAACGGAATCATCGAATTGATTCCGCCGCACTCCATCGGCATCGTGGCATCTGCAGTTCGACCCGTGTGCTTCTCCAACGTGATCAGCGCCAGCTCGGGTTCGGTTCCGCGCGGCATCTTTTCGACCACGACGGTCGGGGCACCCATCTGCGCGACGGGAATCACCCACGCGTCGTCATCAAGCTCCTCCGGATCGAGAATTGTGATTTCACCGGCCTCACCGAGCGCCTGCGTGACCAACATCTTGCCGACGAACGGATCTCCCCCGCCGCCGGTGCCCAACAAGGCTGCGCCCCTGGCGAGGTCGTCGAGATCCGCCGTTCGTAGTGTCCAACTCATCGTGAGCCCTCCTGACCGGTGGAGACCAAACCACTGTGCAGTGCCAAGTCACCGACTGCCTTCACTCGAATACGTGTTGCGTTGCCCGGCAGATACGGAATCGGGACCTCGTCGAACTCCACGATCTGCACCGACTCGGGCCGTGCGCCTGCGGCGACTGCCCGATCGATCGCCTCCTGGCGAGCATCGTCGGCAAAAACCTGCCGGTGCCCGTCCCGCACCGCTTCGACTCGATCTACCTCACCACTGACCTGCGCGATCGCAGCGCCGATCGCATTGGCAACATCGAAGCGCTCAGGACGAATCACCGTTCCCAGGCCCGGGAGTTCACGCTCCAGCAGTACCGATCCCCCGCCAACCGCCACAACGGGAAGTGGATCCGACGTGGTCCGCATCTGTTCCACGGCGTCGGCGACTCGGCGCGAGATCCGGTCGAGTGCCGTCGACACCAGGCCGCGGTCGAGGTGCGCCACCGCACTGCGATCTCCGACGTCGGCCAAGCCTGCCGCGACGGCTATGTCGGTGGCCGTCAACGTGTCACCGCCGAATACGATTGCCCGTGAACCCAATTCGTATCCCACAGATTCGGGTCCGACTGTGAGTCCGTCTGCATCCACCAGCGAACCACCACCGATACCGATCGAGAAGACGTCCGGCATACGGAAATTGGTCCGTACCCCGGCGACCGTCACCTCCGTGGTGGCTTCTCGCGGGAAACCGTTGGTCAATACGCCCACGTCGGTAGTGGTACCTCCGATGTCGATCACCGCACAGCTGGCCAGACCGGACAGCACAGCGGCGCCTCGCATGGAGTTGGTCGGCCCCGAAGCGAAAGTCGCCACCGGATAACGCCTCGCGTACTCGATGTCCATCAAGGTTCCGTCGTTCTGGCTCAGGTACAGCGGCGCGACAATGCCGTGCTCGACCAAAGATCGGGCAAGACCGTCGACGATGTGATCGGCGAGCTCGCGCAGCGCAGCATTGATGATGGTCGCGTTCTCCCGCTGGAGTAGACCCACTCGACCGATCTCGTGCGAGAGCGAAATTGCGACGTCCGGGCCGAGTTCCTCACGCACGATCTCCGCGGCGGCCGCTTCGCATTCGAGATTGACCGGAGAGAACACCGAAGATATTGCGACCGAACGAGTACCGCTGCGAGCCATATCGGCGGCATGGCGGCGAATCTCGTCGGGGTCCAGCGACGAAATACGACGACCGTCGAACTCGTGCCCACCGTGAGCGAGGTAGCGCCTTCCTTGCACAGCGGAGACCAGGTCTCGCGGCCACCCCACCATCGGAGGAAGCGCCGCGGTCGCCGGAAGCCCCAATCGCAGAGCCGCTGTCGGTGCAAGTCCGCGTTGCTCGATGAGAGCGTTGAGAAAGTGCGTCGTGCCGATCATCACTGCTTGAACAGCGCTGGGAGAGAACGAGTACTGCTGCTGCAGCGCCGTCAGAGCTCCGCCGATTCCGCCGGTGATGTCCTTGCTGGTCGAGTGTTTGACATGCCCGATGACGGTGGTCCCGTCCATCAGGACCGCATCGGTGTTCGTACCACCGACGTCGATTCCGATTCGCATCGCGAACTCCCTTCTACAGTGTGTGCCGTGCTAGTGCGTGAGCGCAGATCTTCCCGAAGTCTCTTGCGGCGCTTCGGTTGCGGTGCGTCCGACTCCGCGAATCAGGCCGAGTCGACCCGCGACGACGTAGAGAACGAAGGCCGAGGCCACCGCGTTGATCGACGGCAGGCCGAAGGTGCTGTAATGACCGATCAGCGCCGAGACGATCCAGATCACCAGCGTGGCCGGTACCCAAGTGGGTGCCGAGTTCGGGAGGGTACCCGCAGCTCGACTCTCCTCCAGATCCTTGCGCCATGTCTTGACGATGAAGTATTCCGCCACCATGATCCCGGCGATCGGCGGGAATCCGACGCCCAACAGGATCAGGAAGTCGGTGAACGAGTTCAGGATTCCGGCAGCCGCGAGGACCGAACCGGTGATGCCGACAACTGCTGTGACAACTGCGCGATTGATCCGTCGACCGAACACGACGTCGATGAAGTTCACGACGCCGAGCCCCGAGCTGTACAGGTTCCAGTCGTTGATCTTGAAGGTGCCGAGAACGATGATCAGAACGCCGACCCAACCGACCGACGAGAGAATGATCGTGGCAATGTCGGAACTGCGAACGGCATGGGCAAGGAGAACACCGGTCAGCCCGATCACGTATTCGCCCAACGTTATTCCGACGAGCGTCTGCTTCACGACATCGCCTGCCGTGCGGTTGAAGCGCGTCATGTCGGGTGTGATCACTGCTCCGGCAATGAAACCGCCTGCGACGATGGTAGTTCCGGCGAGGAAGCTGAGCTCCGGCCCGGCCGGCGCAGATGTCATCAGATCTGACAGCGAGTGATTACGCAGTTCGGCGACGACGGCCCAACCGACCAGGATCAGGAACAGCGGAACGGTGATGTTGGCGATCAGTTGCATGGATCCGAACCCGCGAAGGACTATCGCGGTGATCAGGAGACCGAAGGCCAAAGCCCACGCCCACTGCGGCAGAAACGGCATGATTCCGTGCAAACCTGATGCAGAGACAGCAGATTGAATGCCGAACCAACCGATCAGGCTGACCCCGATCACCAAACCGATCACCGCGGAACCTGCGTGCCCGAATCCACACCAGCGTGCGACCACCGATGTGTTGAGCCCTTCACGAACCCCGATGATGCCGATGAAAATACAGACGACCTCGAGAATCACCGCCCCGACTGTCAATGCCCAGAAGGCATTCCAGAACGTCATACCGTAGCCGAGCGTCGCACCGAGCAAGAACTGTGCGAGTGCCGATACCTGACCGAATCGCTGTACTGCCACCGAGAACCACGAATATCGTGCTTCGTCGGGAACGCGGGTGAGCGCGTAGTCGTCACCGTCGGACACTTCACCGCCGGCGGCGGTCGCTGACGTGTTTTTCATGACGGACTCCTCGAATAGTTGGGAAGTGTTCTCGGAGAAGACGGTACGAATGTGGCAGGGGTCACGCCTATGGGCGAATTGGCGTTTCTTCGTGTTACGACAATGCATTTCGCACAGTCGTCATTTCACACAGTCGCCAAATGGCACGGGTCTAACGCAACGCGTACCCGCCGTCGGGGTACAGCGTGGAACCCGTTGTGTACGTGTTGGTGAAGAGATAGAACACCGCTTGTGCAATCTCGTCTTCGTTCCCGACGCGGCCGAGCACGTTGTTCTCGGCACTCCAGGTGAACGCGGCCTCCCGAACCTCCGCCGGGCGCTGAGCCCACAGATGCCCGTCGATGGTTCCGGGAGCGACAGTGTTGACGCGGATCGGCGACAGTTCGACCGCCAGCCCCCGCCCGAGCCCCTCGATTGCCGCGTTGGCTGCAACGTATGCCGCGGCAGCTGCGGGTGGCCGCACACTGGCAGCGCCGGACATGAGGACCACCGATGCGGTGGGTGTCAGCTTGTCGAGCGCAGCGTGCACGACGCGGTACTGCCCCCAGAACTTGGAGGTGAACGGCGACGCCGCTTCCTCGACGCTCTGTTCACGGAACGAGCCGACCTGGTAATCGGCAGCCGTGGTGAAGAGCGCATCGACGCTGGGGATGTTGGTGAAGAACGCTTTCACCGAGTCGTCGTCGGAGGTGTCGACGGTGAACCAGTGCGCCGCCTCACCCAGCTGCGCGGCCGCTGCTTCGAGCTTGGATGCGGTTCGGCCACCGAGAACTACCTGCGCGCCGGCGTCGACGGCAAGCTGCGCCACTCGCAGCCCGATGCCTGTTCCGCCGCCGATCAGTACGACGGTCTTGCCTGAGAGAGGAGAAGGTGTCGTTGTCATGCAGCGACTGTAGGGCTCACCTAATTGTCCCGACATGTGCAGAATGCACAGATTTCACTACGGCACAGTGCTAAGTATCGAGACTTAGCTGTTAGAGGACACCGCCCCCGGGGATCTCGCTTGACGACGTTTGCTGCGTCGAAACTGCCTTCGCATGTACCCCTCCTTCGAGTTCGCTTGTAACAAAACAACTCCCACGACCGAAAATGTCGGTGAACCACAACAGCGAAGGGAAGTAACGACTATGGGATCAGCAGACGTCATGGCCTGGCTCGCCGAGGGTTACCTCGCCGGCGATCCGATTCGCTATCCGCTCTACGTCGGATCGATGTTCCTCGCGATGCCGTTCCAACTGATCGGCGTAATTCTGGGTCACCCCTTCTGAATCGTCACATCAGGCCAGGGCGGTCGACGTAGAACGGCCAGAGTTGCGATCACTGCGGCCGCCAACCCGATGAACTCCCCCATCAAAGCCGCCCTGGTGTGATCGACGGCCGGTGACCACGACGGCTCACCCTCGTGGATCGAGAACACTCCCACTGGCACCGGTATCGGGTCGCGGCGCCACCGCCGGTGTAGACGCGAAACCGTGATGATCGTCGATCCGTCGCTGGTCTGGTGCGGTTCTCCGAAGATCGTCGAGGTCCCTGATTCCCCTCGAAATCGCTCCACCGCATCACGAATCTCCATGATCTCCATCGTCGCATCGAAACCGCAGCACTGTGCGAGTATCGATCGATGGCCGAGTGGTGGAATCCGAGCAGGCGCGTCGAGCGATGGTGGCAGACGATTGGCCTCGTCCTGCTCGTAGTCGTAATCGGTCCGAGCACCATCCATACAGTGACCACGGAACCGACAACCGGTAATTGGGTTCGCCTGGCAATCTGGCTTTTCGCGACGGCCGGATTTGCCTACGGCACCGTCCAAGCCTGGCGAAACAGGAACAAACCTCAGTCGGTGTGGTGGGAAGGGACAACTGCCCCCACCGAAATACCCGCCGACGACGTCCGTAGCGCACTCGCGTCGACTGACGACCGCATTCCGGCAATCAAGGCACTACGCGAACTGCATCCGGGCTTGGGTCTGAAGGATGCGATGGATCTGATCGACGCTCAGCGGGGCGAACAGGGCCCGCATCACTGATAGTTGCGACCATCACAATCACAGTTAGGTATCGACACCTGACCGCCACGATCGGGCAAGCACACCAGGAGTTAACCACCTGACAGACAGGCTGTTTCGCCGAGTTTGACAAATGTGGTCAATCGGTGAGCGTCGACTCGACCGATTCAACTCACCGTACCAATCGAATTCGCCGTTCAGCATTCCACTCATGACCCAATGCCACTATTACCCAACGATTTACAACCGGAACTACGGCATCCAGTGAGAACTTTCGCGACAGTGCAGCATCTTTCGTCCAGTTGAGTTGACCGAAACTTGACGTTACGTTGAATTTCAAAGCAATAGCCCGGTCTTGACCTGCGATGGTGTGAGCGAAACGCCCACCTACGCGTGACACGTGGCCGCCCTGATGGGCGCTGTGAATGCCTGAACGTTCGAGGAGTGGAATGACTGCGGTCAAAACTGCGTGGCGTGAACTACGGAAACCCGTGTTCATCCCCGCGTCGATAGTGATCTTTGCCCTGATCGCCTTTGCCGTGATCTACGCGGGAACCGCCGCGGATGCTTTCGAAACACTCAACAACGTGATCAGCGACGGCGTCGGCTGGTGGTACATCCTCTCGGCCACCGGTTTCGTGATCTTCGCGCTGTACTGCGGAATCAGCCGCATCGGCAACATCCGATTGGGACGTGACGACGAGCAGCCCGAGTTCGGGATGCTCTCGTGGTTCGCGATGCTCTTCAGCGCCGGCATGGGCATCGGGCTCGTGTTCTACGGAGTAGCCGAACCACTTTCGCACTACGTGACCCCACCCGTCGCCGGGCAGATCGCCGGATCCACGGACGCCGCAGCCAATCAAGCCATGGAACTGACGCTGTTCCACTGGGGCTTGCATGCATGGGCGATCTACGTCGTCGTCGGCCTTGGTCTGGCGTACATGACCTACCGAAAGGGTCGCCCGCTGTCGATCCGTTGGCTGCTCGAGCCGCTCCTCGGACGGGCTCACATCGAAGGAAAGATCGGCCACGCCATTGACGTCGTCGCCATCGTCGGCACGCTGTTCGGTGTCGCGACGTCGCTGGGCTTCGGTGTCCAGCAGATCTCGGCCGGCCTCGACTACCTCGGCTGGGTGGAGACCGACAACTGGTTGGTCATCACCATCATCGTCATCGTGACGGGCATGGCGACCTTCTCGGTCATCTCCGGTGTCACGAAGGGCCTCAAGTGGCTCTCCAACATCAACATGATGCTCGCTGCCGCGCTGGCACTGTTCGTCCTGATTCTGGGACCGACGCTGTTCCTCATGCAGTCGTGGGTGCAGAACCTCGGCGGATACGTCCAGGCCTTGCCCGAACTGATGCTGCGTACGTCCCCGTTCGCCGAAGACGGCTGGCAGGGCGCATGGACCATCTTCTACTGGGGTTGGTGGATGAGCTGGGCACCGTTCGTCGGCATGTTCATCGCGCGCATCTCACGCGGCCGCACCATCCGCGAATTCGTCTTCGGTGTGCTGCTGGCCCCGACGCTGGTTGGTTCGTTGTGGTTCACGATCTTCGGTAACTCCGGCATTCTGCGTCAGCGCAACGAGGGCACGATGCTCGACGCATCCGGCGCAGTGGACACCAACACGTCGCTGTTCACGCTTCTCGACGGACTTCCGCTCGGAACGATTTCGAGTGTTCTCGCGATCGTCGTGATCGTCTTCTTCTTCGTCACGTCCGCGGATTCCGGCTCGATCGTCATCGACATCCTTGCGACCGGTGGCAGCTTGGAGACCTCCAAGATCACGCGTGTCTACTGGACGTTCCTCTCCGGTGCCGCGGCCGCAGTTCTCCTCATCGTGGGTGGCAGTGGATCGCTCACGGCGCTGCAAACCGTTGCCATCGCCACGGCGGTACCGTTCTCGGTCATCATGGTGCTGGCATGTCTGTCGATGCTGAAGGCGTTCCGATACGAGGTCGCGTCGGCACCACGCTACCTGCGGGTTTCTACAAATGCCTCGGCATCGACCGACGTTCCGCAACCCACCGAAAAGCGGCTCCGCGATCTGAAGATCTCGTCGACCTTCGCCGGGCTCACTCCGTCACAAAGCGGGATCATGACGGATCCCTCCGACGCCCACATGCTCGTCGCGGTCCACGAAGTCCCCGCCCATGCGGTCAACATCGACCCGGATACCGGCGCCGTCGACTTCTCCGAGGAATCGAAGGTCGTCGATCCACTGGGCGGAGAGGTGTTCGACACACCCGAGTTCGCCGACTCGGCAGAAGGCCACGCGCAAGCTGCCAGTACGGACTGACCGGCACGTTCGGCATGTTGCATTAGGCATATCTGTTCACCAACTCGCAAACTTGTCATGAGACTTTCAACTCGACAGTTCGCAGGACTCTAAGTTTCGTGAGTAGAACAGGACCAACGGGTTTGCCACTCCAGTCGCAGTCGGAGACGGAACAATCTTTCGGGATTCCGTCCGTATTCCTACGGTCGGCGCATGCACCTGCGCCGCGCACGCTCATCGACATCGTGCGGGCCTCAGCCGAGGCCAACCCGGAAGCACCTGCCATCGACGACGGCGACACCACACTGTCGTACTCGGAGTTGCTCGACGAGATCGCGCTCGGTGCGCGCTGGCTCGGTGATGCCGGCGTCGGCGCAGGTGACCGCGTCGGAATCAGGATGCCGTCAGGTTCGCGTTCGCTGTACGTGGCGATCCTGTCGATCCTCGCGGCGGGCGCCGCCTACGTTCCCGTCGACGCCGACGATCCGGAAGAGCGCGCCGAGTTGGTGTTCGGCGAGGCGCAGGTAGCGGCAATCATCACCGGCGACGGAATCCAGCCGGGGACGGCGCCGAAGCGGCTCGAACATCCACCGGTTCGCGAACCCGAACCCGAGGACGACGCCTGGATCATCTTCACCTCAGGATCCACGGGCACCCCCAAGGGCGTCGCGGTCACTCACCTCAATGCCGCTGCCTTCGTCGACGCCGAGGCGCGCATGTTCCTCCAGGACGAGCCCATCGGGCCTGGTGACCGCGTCCTCGCGGGACTCTCCGTGGCATTCGACGCGTCCTGCGAGGAGATGTGGCTCGCGTGGCGCCACGGCGCCTGCCTCGTCCCGGCTCCTCGTTCGCTGGTTCGCAGCGGCATGGACCTCGGCCCGTGGCTGGTCTCGCGTGACGTCAGCATCGTCTCCACTGTGCCGACGCTTGCGTCTCTGTGGCCGGCCGAGGCCCTCGAAGCCGTTCGACTCCTGATCTTCGGCGGCGAAGCCTGCCCACCCGAACTGGCAGAGCGCCTGGCCGTCGAGGGCCGCGAGGTCTGGAACACTTACGGCCCCACCGAGGCAACCGTCGTCGCCTGCGGCGCACTGATGGACGGCAAGAGCCCCGTCAGCATCGGCCTCCCCCTCGACGGCTGGGACCTTGCCGTCGTCGACGCCCAGAGCAATCCCGTCGCGGTCGGTGAGGTGGGCGAGCTGGTGATCGGCGGCGTCGGCCTCGCCCGTTACCTCGATCCCGCGAAGGACGCCGAGAAGTACGCGTCGATGCCCTCGCTCGGGTGGGATCGCGCCTACCGAAGCGGCGACCTGGTCCGGCTCGAGACCACCGGCCTGATGTTCCAGGGCCGCGCGGACGATCAGGTCAAGCTCGGCGGCAGGCGCATCGAACTCGGTGAGGTCGACAACGCCTTGCAGAACCTGCCGGGTGTGAGCGGCGCTGCCGCAGCCGTGAAGAAGACGGCAGCCGGCAACCAGCTCCTCGTCGGATACATCGCCAGCACGGATCCCGACTTCGATCTCAAGGCCGCTCATGCGCTGCTCAGCGAGCAACTACCAGCGGCCCTCGTGCCGCGTCTGGCGTTGATGGACGAACTTCCGACGCGTACGTCAGGCAAGGTCGACCGCAATGCGCTGCCGTGGCCGTTGCCCGGCGCCGGTGAAGATGCGGGGGCCGCGTTGGGCCTCGACGGCACCGCTGCCTGGGTTGCCGGTCTGTGGGGTTCGATCCTGGGCGCGCAGATCACCGGACTCGACGACGACTTCTTCGAAGTGGGCGGCGGATCCCTCTCTGCGGCTCAGCTGGTAACCGCCCTGCGCGAGCGGTTCCCCGAAGTGACCGTCGCACAGCTCTACGACCACCCACGGTTGGGATCGCTCGCCGAATATCTCGACGAATTGGCACCCACCGAAACTGTGGAGCCGCGCATCGTCGCTCCGACACCCTTCAAGACTCAGCTCGCGCAGATCGCCGTCACCGTTCCGCTCACGACGCTCACCGGACTGCAGTGGGTGACGTGGCTGGCGATCGCGAACAACGTCCTCGGCTGGTTCGTCGACGTCAGCTGGGCGCCCACGGTCTCGTGGTGGTGGATCCTGTTGGCATTCATCGTGTTCATCACGCCGATCGGGCGCATGACCATCGCTGTCGTCGGAGCGCGCCTGCTCCTGCGCAAGCTGGAACCGGGCACGTATCCCCGAGGCGGTAGTGAACACCTGCGTCTGTGGATAGCGCTGCGACTCACCGAAGCCAGTGGCGCAGCCAACCTTTCGGGCGCACCGTGGATGCTCTACTACGCCCGCGCCCTCGGCGCCGACATCGGCAGCGGCGTCGATCTCCACACCCTTCCTCCCATCACCGGCATGCTCGAACTCGGTGACGGCTGCTCCGTCGAACCCGAAGTCGACCTCTCCGGCCACTGGATCGACGGCGACGTCATTCACATCGGCGAGATCAAGATCGGTGACGGCGCCTCCGTCGGTTCACGCTCGACGCTTCTGCCCGGCGCGCGTATCGGTCGCGACGCCGTCGTCGAACCCGGATCTGCGGTGTTCGGCCGAGTGAAGGCAAACCAGCAGTGGGCCGGCTCCCCCGCCACCAAGGTCGGGAAAGCGAATCATCCTTGGCCTGCCGAACATCCGAAGCGTGCACCCGGCTGGGTGCCGGTATACGGCGTCACCTCGGTCTTCCTGGCCGGTATGCCGATCTTCGCGCTGATGGCCGGGATCGCATTGATCGGTTGGTGGATTCGCGACACCGACACGCTCGCGAGCGCAGTGCTCCAATCGCTGATCATGCTTCCCGTCGCGACCATCCTGAGTTTGCTCGTCTTCGCAGTCGTCACCCTTGTGGCCGTTCGTCTTCTCTCGATCGGGCTGACCCCCGGTTACCACCCTGTCCGCAGCCGCATCGGCTGGCAGGTGTGGGCGACCGAACGCCTGCTCGACTCGGCCAGAACCTTCCTCTTCCCGCTCTACGCGAGCCTGCTGACGCCGGGATGGCTCCGCCTTCTCGGCGCCAAGATCGGCAAGAACGTCGAAGCATCCACCGTGCTCCTCCTTCCCAAGTTCACGACGGTCGCCGACGGTGCATTCCTCGCTGACGACACCATGGTTGCGAGCTACGGCCTCGGCGGCGGCTGGATGCACATCGAACAGGCGAAGATCGGCAAGCGCGCGTTCCTCGGCAACTCCGGTATGACCGCCCCCGGTCGACGCGTCCCCAAGAACGGTCTGGTGGCGGTTCTGTCGGCTACCCCGTCCAAGGCCAAGTCCGGATCATCGTGGCTGGGTAGTCCACCGGTACGTCTGAGAAGGGCTGCCGGAGACACCGACGCCGCCCGCACGTTCAATCCGCCCATGCGCCTCAAGATCGCCCGCGGAGTGGTCGAAACCTGCCGACTGATCCCCGTCATGGTCACGTTCGGCATCGGTCTCGGTGTTCTGTTTGCACTCGAAGCACTGGTCGGCGCAGTCGGATTCTGGTTCGCGGCTCTGCTGAGCGGCGTAATTCTGCTCGTCGCCGGAGCAGTGGCGGGCGCGATCACCATCGCCGCCAAGTGGATCGTCGTCGGACGCATCGCCAAGGTCGAGCATCCGCTGTGGAGTTCGTTCGTCTGGCGAAACGAGGTAGCCGACGCCTTCGTCGAGACCGTCGCGGCGCCGTGGTTCGCTCGCGCGGCGACTGGTACGGCCGTACTGAACATCTTCTTGCGTGGACTCGGGGCCAAGATCGGTAAGGGCGTTTGGTGTGAGTCGTACTGGCTACCCGAGGCAGATCTTGTGACTTTGGGCGACGGAGCGACAGTGGAACGGGGGTGCGTCGTGCAAACTCATCTCTTCCATGATCGGATCATGTCCATGGACACCGTCACTTTGGGAGCAGGAGCAACGCTGGGACCGCACTGTGTCGCGCTACCCGCAGCCGGCATCGGCGCGGGAGCGACGGTAGGGCCTGCATCTCTGGTGATGCGAGGTGACACCGTTCCGCCCTCCACCCGCTGGCAGGGCAACCCGATTGCACCGTGGGTGGCGTCGTGAAGCCGAACCGAATGCTCGAGGAGCCGATCGATCCGTACCTGCCGCTCAACGGCAACCGCGGGTACCGCGTGTCCCGGTACGAACTGGAACTGACGTACAAGGTCTTCAGCAACCGTCTCGCCGGCAAAGCTGTCATCACCGCTGTCACCACCGAGAGCCGATCCAAGTTCAGCTTCGACCTCGCGCAGAACCTGCAGGTGTCCAAGGTGTCCGTCAACGGTGCCCGCGGCACCAAGTACGCGCACTTGAACAACAAGCTGATCCTCACGCCGTCTACCAAGATCCCCGCGGGCGGTGCCCTGTCGGTCACCATCGCGTACAGCGGCAACCCCGAGCCGATCAAGAGCCTGTGGGGCGAAGTCGGCTGGGAGGAACTCGACGAAGGAACTTTGGTCGCAAGTCAGCCCAACGGCGCGGCGTCCTGGTTCCCGTGCGACGACCATCCGATTTCCAAAGCGTCGTACCGCATCTCGATCACCACCGATTCCCCGTTCTATGCCCTCGCCAACGGCAAGCTGATCCGCAAGCAGACCCGTGCGAGTCAGACGACGTGGGTCTACGAGCAGACCGAACCGATGGCAACCTACCTGGCAACCATTCAGATCGGTCAGTACGAGCACCGGCAGGTGAGCGCCGGGCCGGTACCGGTCTTCGCCGTTCACCCACCTCGGCTGCGAGCAGCGTTCGACGTCGACTTCGGGCGCCAACCCCAGATGTTGGAGGTCTTCGGAAAGCTGTTCGGACCGTATCCCTTTACCGACTACACCGCTGTGGTCACCGACGACGAACTCGAAATCCCCATCGAAGCGCAGGGACTCTCGATCTTCGGAGCCAACCACTGCACAGGCAGGCGCGGTTCCGAACGTCTTGTCGCACACGAGCTTGCCCATCAATGGTTCGGCAACAGCCTCACTCTCGGGCAGTGGTGCGACATCTGGCTGCACGAAGGCTTTGCCTGTTACGCGGAGTGGATCTGGTCCGAGAATTCCGGTGGCCCGTCCTCGAACCAACTCGCGACAAACGCCTATCAAGGGCTCGGGCGTAAATCTCAGGACTTGATCGTCGCCAATCCCGGTCCTGCCCTGATGTTCGACGATCGAATCTACAAGCGGGGCGCATTGACTCTGCACGCCCTGCGCGGCGTTCTCGGAGACGAGAAGTTCTTCGAACTGATCCGTCAGTGGACCACGAAGCATCGACACAGCACGGTCAGTACCGAGCAATTCACCGATCTCGCTTCACGTTTCACCGACACTCCATTGCGCCCACTGTGGGATGCATGGCTGAATCAGCGCTCCCTGCCTCGTCTCTGACGCTCTCTCACCGCGATATCACCACGCCGAAACATTCCGAATGCGCCGATTATCTTTGTCTTACCTTTACTATAGAGGTGGGCCGAGGGACGACCCCGACAACACAATTCTCAGGGCACGCTTCCTCGACAGGTAGATCGGGGGATCGATGTTCGTTGTATTCACAATATGTTTCGTGATCGGGGTCGTGGCCCTGGTCGGAGCCTTTGCCGTCGGCGAGGTTGCAGATCTGGGCGGCGGCCACGCAGACGGGCTGCCATTTCTGAGCCTGACAACCTTGGCCACAGCACTTTTCGGCTTCGGCGCCGGCGGCGTAGCTGCCACTCTCGCGGACGCCCCGACATTGGTAGCGGCGATTGCAGCACTCGCACTCGCCGCCGTTCTCGTTGTCGTCACGCGCGGCCTACTTCTCCCCTATCTCCTTGAACAACAAGATAATTCGCACATCGGACGAGCTTCGTACTCCGGGCTGTTGGGCACCGTCACTCTCACCATTGCAGCCGAAGGTTGGGGAGAAGTCTCGTTCGTCGACGCCGAAGGCAATCGCGTGCAGGCCAAGGCCGTCAGTGCACAGCCGATGGCGCTCACCACCGGCACCACCGTCTACATCGCCGATGTAGACGATCAATACCTTCACGTCGTCACGGTTGACGACGCGATCTAAGGACTCGATACATGCTGCCAATCATCATCATTGCGGTTGTAGTCGCAGTAATCATCTTCATCGTTCTCCCCGCGATCTACGTGAAGAACTACGTCAAGGTCCCGCCGAACGAAGTGGCGGTTTTCACCGGACGAGGCAAGCCGAAAGTCGTCCGCGGCGGAGCCCGGTTCAAGATTCCGGGAATCGAACGCGTCGACATCATGTCGCTCGAGCCGTTCAACGTCAGCATCAATCTCAAGAATGCGCTCTCCAACGACGGTGTTCCGGTCAACGTCGAGGCAGTCGGCCTGGTACGAATCGGTTCCGCCGACGAAGCGGTTCAGACAGCGGTGCAACGATTCCTGACCTCCGACCTGGACGAACTCCAGCAGCAGATCAACGAAATCCTCGCCGGCAGCCTGCGCGGAATCACCGCGACCATGACGGTCGAGGATCTGAACTCCAACCGCGATTCGCTCGCACGCAGCGTGGTCGAGGAGGCAGGCGGCGACCTCGCACGCATCGGCATGGAAGTCGATGTCATCAAGATCGCGGGAATCTCCGACTTCAACGGCTACCTCGAATCGCTCGGTCAGCGCCGCATCGCCGAGGTCAAACGTGATGCCGCGATCGGAACTGCTGAAGCAGAGCGTGATTCGCAGATCCAGTCGGCAAAGGCGCGACAGGCAGGCTCCGTCGCACAGGCCGAGGCCGACACTGCGATCGCGAGTGCAAATCAGAAGCGCGACGTCGAACTCGCTCGCCTTCGAGCACAGACCGAAGCCGAGAACGCCGAAGCCGACCAGGCCGGACCACTCGCGCAGGCAACGGCCGAGAAGGCCGTCGGCATCGCACGTGAGCAGGCCGAGGCGGCCCGCGTCGAAGCTCGCACCGAGGTCGAGCGTCGTCGCGCCCAGCAATCGGAAGCGGCATTGCAGGCAGATGTCATTGCACCGGCCGAGGCCGAACGCCAAGCCTCCATCGCACGCGCAGAGGGTGAGCGACAGGCCGCGATCCTCCGCGCCCAGGCACAGGCCGAGTCAGCAAGGCAGGCCGGCGGGGCTCAGGCCGATGCACGAAAGCTCGTCGCCGACGCTGTTCGCTCCGAGCAGCAGGCTGATGCCGACGGCCTTCGAGCACGTCTGGAAGCCGAAGCTGACGGCCGCAAGGTAGCGGCCGACGCCGTTCGCGCCGAACAGCAGGCCGAAGCGGATGGTTTGCGCGCCAAGCTCGAAGCCGAGGCTGCCGGTAAGCGTCAGATCGCCGAGGCGCTCAATTCCTACACCCCGCAGGCCGCGCAGTTGCTCACTCTGCCTGACGTTCTGGCAGCACTGGTCGACGCCACCGCAGCAGCAGCGAAGCCGGTCGGCGACATCGATCGGATCTCCATCGTCGGCGGAAGCGACGGGGCGCAGGGTTCGATCGGCTCGATCCTGGGCATCAGTCCCCAGGTGATTGCCGGTGTCATCGAAACTCTCGAAAGCTCAGGCGTCGATATCACCGGTTTGCTCAACGGCCTGAACAAGACCGCATCGGTTCCGGCTGGTTCGGTACACAATTCGGTCCACAATTCGGAAAACGGTTCCGCAACCGTAGACGCGTGATTTCGCCCCGGTCCGCCGACTCTCGCAGGAGTCGGCGGGCCGGCTTCACGCGCTCGGAAGATGTGAACGCGACTTGAAGAGAATCAGAATCAAGCAGGCAGCGGCGGCGGCTGATCCGAACAGCAGAGTCACCGTGTAGCTCAGTGCCGGAATGCTTTCCGACAGCATCGCCAGCAACGCAGGCACCGCGAACCCGATGTAGGTGATCGAGTAGAACACCGCGGTCAATCCTGCCAGATCGTCCGGCCCCGCGATTCGCTGGATCTCCAGCAACCCGGACACCAGTGCCATGCCGTACCCGCAACCGAGGATCGCTGCAGCCACGATCGCGATCGCCACGGTCAGCGTCGACGCAACCAGAGCAGCACCGGCCATACCGACCACCAGAAACACCAGAGCCACAACGGCGCCACGAGCACTGCGGTCGGTGTCGATCTTGCGCCCCAACGACTGAATCGCGAATCCGCATGTCAGCGCGACCATGCACAGCAGAGCCGAAAAGGCCACGGGCGCATCGCCACTGTGCCCGGTCATGAGCGCCGGAATAACTGCATACGCGACACTGGCGGCACCGAACACCCACGGCGCCAACGGAACGACGACGTAGAGGAATCTGCGGTGACCTGCCGAGGGGATCTTGAGGTCGTCGATCAACCTGCGACGGTCGGATTTCGCCTGTGCCGGTCGTGTTTCGGGCGCACGCCACAGCGCCATGGCGGCGAGGACGGTGATCGCGATGTGCAGCACGTACGCCAACACACTCGGCATGGGCGCCCACTGCGCCAAGATTCCCGCAGCACCCGCTCCCAAGGCGAAGCCCGCGGTCAGACTCATCGCTGCTCGCCGAGCACCTGCGCCTTCCGACGCCGTCGGGTCCCAAGGTTGCGTGGACAACTCCTTGACCCAGGAGCCGCCGACGGCCATACCGATCCCCAAGGCGATGCCACAGAGGATTCTTCCCAGGATGAGAGCAGCGGCGGAGTCCGCCCCGAAAGCGAGCAGCGTCGAACCGGCGATCGCGATGATCGGCGCGGGGAGCATGATCGGGCGTCGACCCAATCGATCGGACAGCGGGCCGCCGAGCAGCAGGGCCGGCACAATTCCGACGACGTAGGCGAAGAGGAAGAAATCGACCATCACCGGCGAATAGCCGTGGTCGAGTCGGTACATCACCAGCAGTGGGGTGAATTCGTTTCCGCCCCAGGCAGCGGCGAACATACTGGCGGCAACGGTCAGCCACAGCCACTTTCCGCCGGAGAGGCGTTCACCCTCGAGACGAGTTTCGGCCGCGGTCCCAGCGCCGATCGTTTGGGTGCTCATCACAGAGTTCCTTCGAAGCCGAGGCCGTGGACCTGGCGCATGTGTGTGAGGACGGCAGTGTTGTATCCGTCGGCATCGCCTGTGTCGACGAGGTCGGTAAGCGCGGTGTGATCGGCAAGGATGCGCGAGAGTTGGCCAGGGTCGCGTGAGATCGACCGGGCTGTCATCCGTCGTTGCCTGTCGCGCAGACTCGCGTAGAACGAGTCGAGCAAAGGGTTCCCACCGGCGGCAACGATCATCTTGTGGAAGTCTGCATCGATTGCGCTGAACGCGGCCACGTCCCCGCGATCAGCAATCTCACGTTGCTCGATCAGATTCGCGCGCAACGCTGCGACAAGCGCTTCCCGTGCGTGCGGTCGGACCGACACCACTCGAACGCTCTGAGTCTCGACGAGCTGTCTGGCACTGACTACGTGTTCCGCTTCCCCATCCGCGACCGGGACGATCAGCGCCCCCTTCTTCGGATAGAGGCGCATCCAACCTTCCGATTCGAGACGCAGAAACGCCTCACGCACCGGCGTTCGGCTCACATTGGTCCGTGCAGCGATGTCACCCTCACTGATCAGCTCCCCGCCGGCGAGCTCGCCGGAAAGGATCAGCTCCTTGACTTCGCGGAAGACGGTTTCGGAAGCGGAATACAACATAGACACAAGATGTATTTATACTCCACGCTGGCGCAACGCAGACATCCGGGTCACCGATCCGAACATCTCGGTCCGATGCGGCATCGATCCAGTTAGCATTGCAAGGTGCCAGACAGAAGAGGAATCAGTTCGCGATGAATGGCGCACGCTCCAGCCTTCGAAGACTGATGCACTCATGACATCGCAGATGAAGTCGATGAGGACGCTGACCCGCGAGTGGTTGATTCTTCCCGATCAATACGACCGCTTCACTCGCTATCTCCGCGACAACGGCCTCACGACCGCCACCCGGCTATTACTTGGCATCATTGTCATCGGACTGGGAGTGTGCGCACTACTGAACAGATTCAGCCCTGCCGGTCCGACAAGCACGATTGCGCTGTTCTTCAATACTGTTGTCGTGATCTCGTGCTTCGTAGTCGGAGTCTCATGGTGGGTCTTCGGCCCCACAAAGCGTCGCTCGTTCGGTTTCGTGGTCTTCTGCGACATCGCGGTCACGATCTCCGTCGTTGGAGATTCCTCCCAGCTCGCACGATTGCTCACCTGTGTCATTTTTGCTCTGGTCGGCATCTACATCGCCTACTTCCACAACCCGAAGTTGCAGATCGCGCACATAGCTTTTTCGCTTCTTGTGATCGCGGTGGCTGCGCAGCCAATTCTGTTCGGGCCGGATCGCGATCCAGCCCTTGGTGTTTCGAAAGTACTGGTCGTCATCACCGCGTTGGTGGTCTGCGCATTCATCTCGCAGATCGTGCTGACGATGCTCAGCATGGATGCTTCCAGTTCCGACCTCGATCCTCTCACCGGCCTCTTGAACCGTCGTGGCCTCGACCGCCACGTCGAGAAGGTACTCGAGGGGTTCCAGCGTCAAGAATCTGCGGCACTACTCGTGATCGCGATCGACATCGACCGGTTCAAGACGATCAACGACGTGCACGGCCACGACGTCGGCGATCGCATCATTCTCCGGGTATCGCAGCGGTTATCCGCCTGGGCACACGCCGATGCTGTCGTCGCGCGGGTCGGCGGCGACGAATTCATCCTCGTTCAAAGACTTTCCGTGCCAGCCATCGGACCGATGCTCAACTCGATCGGACCGGCAATGCACTCGAATACCGACGAGATACCGTCGACTTCGAGCATCGGAATCGCCGTGCGTACCCACAAATTCGTCGCCGGAGAAGACCGCGCAGCAGCGTTCACGGACATGCAGAAAGTCGCCGATTCGGCGATGTACGAAAGCAAGAGACTCGGCGGCGGACGCGTTCACACGATCGTCACCACCGCCGGCAGGTAGCAGTACGCACAATTTCAGTAGTAGACCGGCCCTGGCACTCCTCCACCCGCTGCCACTGCGTCACCGGTGATCGCGATGCTTCGCGGCGATGCCAGGAAGGTCACGACATCGGCTACCTCTTCGGCGTCGATGATCCGGTGTATCGAATTCGTCGCGATACCCCGCTCCACCTCCGCCTGCGAGCGGCCGGATTCTTCCGACTCGCGCGCAATCCGCGCGGTCAACCTCTCGGTCCGCGTCACGCCCGGATGGACGACGGTGACGTTGATTCCCTTGGGGCCCAGCTCGTCTGCAAGATTCTTGGTCAGCGCAGACACACTGACGTTGCGGATCGTGTGGGCGATCGAGGTTGCCTGTCTGGCACCCAAACCGCTGATGTTGATGATCCGACCCCAACCCTGATCGATCAGATACGGCGCTACAGCACGCGCAGTACGCAGGTAGCCGAGCACTTTCACTTCGACTTCGTCTCGCACGACGTCGTCTGTGGTCGCCTCGAAATCCGTCGGCTTTCCGGCGCTGAACGGAGTCGCTGCGGAGTTGACCAGAATGTCGACGCCGCCGAACTCCTCTACTACTTGCCGCACCGACGCCTGAACCGCGTCGTCGTCTCGCGTATCCGTCACGACTCCGATCGCACGAATTCCGAACTCCGAAACCAAATCTCGTGCAACGCTTACGACGGTTCGCTCAGTGCGCGCGAGTATCGCGATGTCGACCCCTTCAGCGGCCAGACCTCTGGCGATTGCCAGACCGATCCCCTTGCTACCACCGGCAACGATCGCACGCTTTCCAGACAAGTGAAGATCCATACCTGCGACACTATCCAACAGGCGGTCCCCGATCTCTACGAAGAGGGATCGGGGACCGTCGGAATCATTCCTGTGTCTCAGACCATCAGATCCGCGTACAGGTAGACGTTGTCGGCGTAGTTGCCCACACCGTCCTCGAATTGCAGTTCGCCGCCGCAGGTTACGACTGCCAACTTACGAGGGCCTTCCGGGCCGGCCAGCACGCTTTCCTCCACACCGTCGGCCTTCGGGCGCGTCGTCACCGCAGTCACCTTCCACGACGTGCTCTTACCCGTCGCGTCGGATGTACGGATCACTTCACCCGGCTCGATCGTGCCCAGGTCGAACAGCGCGCCGTTACCCTGGCCGGTCAGATTG
The DNA here is from genome assembly GCF_030208925.1 of Rhodococcus sp. MEB032. Taxonomy (NCBI): domain Bacteria; kingdom Bacillati; phylum Actinomycetota; class Actinomycetes; order Mycobacteriales; family Nocardiaceae; genus Rhodococcus; species Rhodococcus sp. MEB032. The sequence goes on along the minus strand of NZ_JARVSY010000014.1, from coordinate 4,626 downwards.
ACGTGTCCGGCAATCAAGGTCGTGCCGGTGGCGGAATCGAGAGATGCACCGTCGAGCCAGATTCCGACGTTCTTGACGTTCTCCGGCGGAGTGAGAACTCCTTCCGGCACGGTGGCGTCCACGATCGGCGCCTGAACACCGACCGGGTCGAGCGAAAGGGTGTTGGGAGTCATCATCGCATCCGTAGGCGTTGCCGGATTCGCGGAGTGCGACATGACAACTCCCGGACTCGGCGGGATCGCAGCATCGCCATCGGAGGATCGCAGGCCGACGAAGGCCATGGAAGCACCGGCGGCCAACACCGCGATGAGAGCCAGAATGAACGCGACACGACGCCCTTTGCCTGGACTCGCGGGCTGATCGTGGTTGGGATCGTCGTATGGATTGGATGGATTGGGATCCGACTCGTACATGGTCATCGAACTGTCTCCTGCGGGATGAGGCGCCCCCGGCACCTCGTGCGAATTGACGCCCCCTGCGTCTGATCAATGTCGGCACCGATCACACGAATCGTGATCGGTGCCGACGTCTACTACACGTGCCTGGTGTCAGGATCGCTTGCGGCGGAGAGCAACTGCTCCGGCAGCAGCCATTCCGACAAGCCCGAGGCCCGTCACTGCGACGGCGACGTCGCGGCCTGAATTCTGTTCAGCAGCACCACCGTCGATGGCAACCGGGCGGGGGCCAGTGGCCGGCTTCGGAGCCGACGGCGCCGGAGTTGCGGGAGTTGCAACCGGCTGCGACGGAACAGGTGCACCCGGAACTACAGGCACAATCGGCACGATGGGCACGATCGGAACAATCGGCACGATCGGAACGACCGGGGTTGCAGGCGTCGTGGTGGCCGGTGTGGTCGTTGCCGGTGTCGTTGTTGCCGGCGTGCTCGTTGCCGGTGTCGTCGTGGGTGCTGCTGCATATCCGACGCTGGCAGATGCATTCATCGAAGCCGGCCGAACGGTGTCGAACGACGCGAAGATCTGGCACTGTGCGCCTGCCGTGTTCCAGTGCAGGTTCTCGACCGAATCCGGAATGACGCTTGCAGTCACCGAGTAGTCCCCGCCGGCCGCAGCGGTGAGGCAAAGATCAACAGCAGTCGGTGCGTCGCCGCGGCCGTCGACCGTCAGTTGGTTTGCAGTCAACGTCGCCTTGGCGTTGTCACCACAGACGGTCAGTTCGGTGCCCGCCGAGGACTGAACAGTGATCGGCTTCCGGTACATATTCGTATTCAGGGTGAAAACGGCAGTCTCGCCGGCCTTCAGAGTCCCCGTCGCGGGTGTCTTGCGAACGAGGTCGAGCGTCTGCGTGACGTTCATGATCTCGACGATGCGAGCTCGCTCGTCGTCTCCGATGTTCCTGTCGCACAGGCTTTTGAAATCGGCCATCAGCGGATTGTCGTAGTCCGAGACACACCACACAAGCGTCTGCCGCGCCGAACGTGCATCCTCGCTGCCATTTCCCGAAACGACACCGTCGAGTTTGGCGGGATTCTGCAGCAACCAACTGATGACAGCGAGATCGTCGGCTGACAGATCGGGATTGCCCGAAGACGGCACCGTCGCACCCATCTCGTCGTTGTGCTTGTCAACCGGCAAACCGTTCTCGTCGACACCGGCACACGGATCGAGATCGAAGTCCGTGCAGTACATCCATTCCGACTTCGCAATTCCGTCGACGTCGCGGACACCGCAGACCGGAGCATCCACCGCGGCCGAGGTGCCCCGATCGGTGGTGCCGTACATCGGCACGATGTTGCCGTCGTTGTAGTGATCCAGCCGAATGCCGGAGATGTCGAGCATCTGCTCCGAGGGCGTGTACTCGGTGCCCTCACACAACCCGGCGGTGAACGCCGGAGCGGCCGCGGTTCGCACCGGCATCGGCGCGGACACAGCTGGCGAAGCAAAAGCAACGCTACTACCGGCGACCGTTACGGCAATAGCTGCAGTTAGCGAGAGCCGGAGAACAAGCGGCCTACGCCGTGAACCAGACACAGTCATCAAAGCTTCCCTTTCAAGACATTTCGGTAGCGGGACGGTTGCCTGGATTCCCAATACCACGCCACCCAGCGCTCACTTCCGAGAGGATCAGCCGATCACTTTTGGCAATCAGCCAGTTACTGAATGGCAATGTAGTGCATGTTTCAAGAAAGATCACCCAATCGTCGAGCACCCAGGGCGCAGCTTGGACATTCGGATGACGAGTTAGCCATGAAGGTGACTGAACCTTTGTCCAACCGCACAACAATCGCGATCCCCCCAAAATCTGCTCATCCAACCGCGACGTTCCCGACATTTCGCCAACGCTAGCCAGTCGGTAACTTGGACATTCTGGGGAAACTCACAGGAAGGGGCGTTTTCAGCTCGCGCGCAAAAGAAGGGGCCCGCTATGCGGACCCCTTCGCCGGAAACTTCCGACCGAGACTGCTTTGTCGGGATTCGGGCAACTTGTAGATGACCCAGAACAATCTCCACTCACATTATGTGATTTGCCTCACATTCAAAGAATCTGTTGGTTTTGTTCACACCCTGAACCAATCTTTTGGTCCTCTTTGCGCCGATTACCCATATCTCCGACGGCGGAACCCTGCCCTGCCGGAGAGCGGAGCACGAGCCTCGGATCAGTCTCGGACCGGAGGCGCCTTCCTCGTGGTAACCGCAATGCGATTCCACGCATTGATCGTCAAAATGACGCTGATGAGCTGAGCCAGTTCCACGTCCGAGAATTCGCCGGCAGCCTCGCTGTACACCTCGTCCGGAACGAAACCGTCGGTGAGGACTGTCACGGCCTCGGTCAAGGCGAGCGCGGCACGTTCACGATCGGAGTACATCCCTCGCGCTTCTTCCCATGCGTTCAGTAGGTAGAGCTTCTGCTCCGTCACGCCGACCTTTCGTGCGTCGCGAGTGTGCATGTCCAGGCACCATGCGCAATGATTCAGCTGCGACGCACGCGTGAGGACCAGCTCGACGAGCGTCGGCTCCAGCCCCTTGCGTGCAGCGGCATCCAACGCAATCATCGCCTTGTAGACCTCGGGCGCCAGCTTTGCGATATCCAGTCTTTGTCCTGTTGCTGTAGTCATAACTCAAACGGTAATCCCGGAAAGACCCGGAAACATGGTTCAATCCGGTGGTGAATTCGTGGGCCAATCTTGGGTTCGATCTACATATCGAGCTGCCACAGGGAATCGGGGTTCGCGCTGCACTGCTTCAGACCCTTCGCGACGCGATCGACAGTGGACTGCTGAAGCCCGGCACCAGACTCCCACCTTCCCGCACCCTCGCGCTCGACCTCGGAGTTGCCCGAAACACCGTTGCGGACTGCTATGCCGAACTCGCCGCAGCTGGGTGGCTTGTCACACGGCCTGGTTCCGGGACCCTGGTCGCCACGCTCGCCAGCACACACACCCGCGAGGTCGAGCCGTCACCGACTCGACGACGCTGGACCTACAGCCTTCTCCCTGGATCGCCCGACGCGTCGGCGTTTCCCCGCGCTGCATGGATTTCGTCCGCCAGACGTGCTTTGACCACCGCGCCGACCGACGCGTTCGCGACTACTGATCCCAGGGGCCGAGTCGAACTCCGAAACGCCCTCACCACATACCTGAGCCGCACCAGAGGCGTTCGCGTCGATCCGACCTGCATTGTGATCAGTGCCAGCTCGGGTCACGGGATTTCCCTCCTTGCCCGCGCACTCGGAGGAACGATCGCGGTCGACGCTTTCTGCCTTCACCTGCACCGGCAGTTGCTCGCCGACGAAGGGCTGCTGACAGTTCCCATATCGGTTGACCAATCAGGCACTTGCACAGACGAATTGGCGTCTACTTCTGCTGAGAGTGTTCTGCTGACGCCGACCCATCAGTTCCCTCTCGGCGGTCCCCTCACACCGGCGAGGCGCGCGACCGCTCTCGAATGGGCCACGACTACGGGTGGCGTCATCATCGAGGACGACTACGACGGCGAATTCCGTTACGACAGAAAACCTGTCGGTGCACTCCAAGGAATCGCACCGCAGCACGTTGCGTACCTGGGCACTGTCAGCAAGACACTGTCGCCGGCCATTCGCATCGGATGGATGGTGTTGCCGGACAGGCTGATCGAACCTGTCCTCGCAACAAAGGGACCCTACGAACGCTGGGTAAGTTCAACGGATCAATTGACCTTGGCGGACTTCATCGAATCCGGAAGATTCGACAGCCATATTCGAAAGATGCGCACCTCGTACCGACGACGACGCGATCAACTGGTCGCGACACTTGCGCAGCAAGTACCCCAGGTCAGGGTCGAGGGGATCTCCGCGGGACTTCACGCTGTGATCCGTCTGCCCTCCGGCACCGAACAATCTGTTCTTGCAGCGGCCCGGGCGCGCGATCTCGGGCTCGAAGGGCTGTCGGTCTTTCGACATCCCGACGTGTCGTCAGTCGGCGGTGACGGCATCGTCGTCGGCTACAGCACGCCGACGCAGTCGCAGTACTCGAGGACGCTGGACGTGGTCTGCGAGGTGCTGCAGGCAGCTCTGCCATAACGCCTGCCGGCTTTGCCCAGCCGCTCACCTGCCCTGCCCTGCCCTGCCCTGATGGAGTGAACGTACCGTTCCCCTCGTCTAAGAGGGTGAGCGTGTCGTTCACTCCATGCC